>CAZCER010000200.1:0-8279 GCA_964497385.1 uncultured Armatimonadia bacterium
CGGCGGGGCGGACGTCTGGGATGTCGCAGGCCCGGGCGAGACGACATACCCCCTGCCTCAGTGGGGCTTCCTCGCGTTGGCGCCCGATGGCTCGGTCGCGGCCGCCTCGCATGGCTCGGCGCCGGAGCCCGGCGCGGACGCGCCGGGCGTCGCATGCTCCTTCGGTGAAGGCCAGCGCTACATCAGTTCGCCGACCGGCTACGGCGTCGCGGAGGAGAAGCTTGCCTGCTCGGGCAGCGCGGCCCTCAAGCGGGAGAAGGGCGAATGGTGGATCATCCCGACGACCGGCTTCTCCGAGTTCGCGTTCGCTCCGGAACTCGTGGGCGCCAGCGCGGACGCCGCGTTCGAGGTCACCGGAGTCGCCTCGGACGGCAGCGAGATCGGACCCGCGGAGGCGCGCATCGCGGACACAGGGGAGGGCGGGGCGCTCGTACACGTCTGGCCCACCAACCCGCCGGCGGCTCGCTATCGGGTGACCGAGACCGGTGAGCGGGCGCCAGGCCGCGCCCACGCAACCGACGCGTGCGTTCCGGGTGAGCCGAAGTCCATCGAGATGACCGGTGTTTCGCCGGTGGGTCTCGTTGCGCGGTGGGTGTGGGACGGCGGCGAGGAGCAATGCGAGTATTCCCTTCGCGACGGCCCCGGCGAGCCCACCGTCCTGAGTTGCCGGGTCCCGAAGACCGTTGCGCCCGGTGAGCGACTCTGGCTCAGCCTCCGCGGGGCGGACGGGGTGCTGTGGGCGGGCTTCACCGCCCTTCCCGCAGTGGAGGTTTCTCTCCGGCTGGAGCCGGGGGCCGAAGCGGCTGAAGGGGAGACCGTGCCGGCGACGCTCCACGTCCGGAGTCACCTCGAGCGAGAGGCGGCCTTCCACATGCGCCTAGTCGGCTCGGAGGGGGTGTCCGTCCGTGTGGGCGACGCCCCCGCGAAGATCGGGGTCCACGGAAGCGCCGATGTTCCGATCGAACTGGCTCTCCCGCACGAGACCGGCGAGCGAGAGATCGCGATCGATTGCGCCTTGGGCGGTCACGCCTGGGCCTCCACCGTGAAGCTGACCACGGCTCTGGAGCGGCGCACGCTCCTCGACCTCTGTGACGCCCGTCTGCCCTATGCGCGCGGCCTTCGGCGCCGGACCGACGCGGCGGAGACCGTGGGCGGAGCGGCGCTCGAGGACGGCGATTTCGGCGTCGGGACCGCGGTCTCCGGAGGCGTAGGGCGCCCCGCCGTCTTCATCCACCCGCCGTACAAGCGCGGCGCAGGCTACTCATTCGCGTCGGTCGCGGTGGACCTGCCCCCTGAGCCGGCCGTCCTGACCGTCCATCTCGGCATGCGCGATGGGCTCAACGCCACCGACGGCGTCACCTTCGCGGTCGCGGTCATCGATGACGCCGGCGTGGAAACGGAGTTGTTCCGCGAGCACTACGCCCGCACGGCCTGGGAGCCGAGAGAAGTGAGTCTCGCGCCCTACGCGGGGCGCGGAGTCACGCTGAAGCTGATCTGCGACTGCGGTCCGAGCGACGACACCACCGCGGACCACGCTCTCTGGGGCGATGCGAGGATCCGCTCCGAAGAGATGGCGCTCCGTGTGAGTCTCGACGAGTGAGGCGTCCCGCATCATCGAGGCTTCGACCGGGAGGACGGCGACTGGGGAGCGGAGAACAGGGGTGTGGCTTGGTCGGAACGATTCTCGACTGACCAAGCCATTTCACCTGCGACAAGGTGGCCGGCCGTGCAGGAGTTCCGCGTCCTCAGAGGGCACGACCAGGAGGCTTACCACTCCCTCGCGATTTACCGCGAGGATGGCGGCTACGCAAGCCTCCGTAGGGCGCTCCTGGAGATGTCGCCGACCGAGGTCGCCGATGAGGTCTACTGGTCCGGCCTGCGAGGCCGCGGCGGGGCCGGTTTCTGCACCGGCGCGAAGTGGCGCTTCATCCCCAAGGACTACGCGGGCCCGCGGTACTTGGTCATCAACGCGGATGAGGGCGAGCCGGGCACCTTCAAGGACCGCCACATCATGGAGCGCGTGACCCACCGTGTGGTCGAGGGCATTCTCATCGCCGCCTACGCGATCGGGGCCGCGAAGGCGTTCATCTACATCCGCGGGGAACTGAAGCTCGCGCGGGAGAGGCTGCTCGCAGCCATCCGAGAGGCGCGCGAAGCCGGCTTCATCGGCGAGGACATCCTCGGGAGCGGCTTCTCGACGGACATCGAGATCTACGTTGGCGCGGGAGCCTACATCTGCGGGGAGGAGACGTCCCTTCTGAACTCCCTGGAGGGGATCCGCGCCGAGCCACGCCTCAAGCCCCCGTTCCCAGCCGCCAGGGGTCTCTACGGCCGCCCGACGATCATCAACAACGTCGAGACCGTCGCGAACCTGCCGATGATCGTCGAGGTCGGGGCCGCGGGCTACCGGGAAGTCGGCGCGCCGGATCCGGCCGTCGACGCGGTGGGGCGGAGTGGGGGAGCGCCGCCGGGCGTCGGGAAAGACAGCCCCGGCACGCGGGTCTATTCCGTCTCCGGCACGCTGAACCGGCCCGGTGTGTACGAGGTGCCGCTCGGCTACCCGCTTTCGCGACTCATCGCCGAGGAGTGCGGCGGCATGCGCGACGGCCGCTCGATCCGAGCGATCATACCCGGCGGGTCGTCGGCGCCGATGATCGGGCCCGAGCACTTTGACGTCCCGATGGACTTCCAGTCCGTTGCGGACGCGGGATCGATGCTCGGAAGCGGGGCGGTCATCGTCTTGGATGACCAAACGTGCCTCGTCGGCGCCGCGCTGAACCTCGCGGAGTTCTACCGCCACGAGTCGTGCGGCAAGTGCACGCCTTGTCGCGAGGGCAGCGTGTGGATCTGCAAGCTGCTGGAGCGCATCGAAAGCGGCAGAGGCACGCGGCGCGACATCGAGCAGGTGCGCGAGGTGTGCGAGCGGATCCGCGGCAAGTGCTTCTGCCCCCTGGGGGAGAGCATCCCGGCCCCGGTGATGAGCGCCCTAGACCTCTACCCCGAAGAGTGGCTGCACCACGTCGAGCACGGATGCTGCATGGTCGGAACGCGGGAGTAGCGCCTTGGCGGACATGGTCAACCTGGTGATCGACGGAACGCCCGTCCGCGTGCCTCGAGGGACCAAGGTCATCTTGGCCGCGGAGCAGATCGGGATTCGCATACCCAGATTCTGCTACCACGCTCAGCTCGAGCCCATCGGGGCCTGCCGCCTCTGTCTTGTGCATGTCGAACTTCCGGTGATCGACCGCGCGACCGGGCGACCGGCCGTCGACGAGACGGGCGAACCCGTCTACCGCCCGATGCCCACCCCGCAGACCTCGTGCACCTTGGAATGCTCGGAGGGCATGCGCGTCATCACCGACTCCGAGGCCGTGCGCAAGGACCGCGCCGCCATCATCGAGTTCCTCCTCGCGAACCACCCGCTCGACTGCCCGATTTGCGACAAGGGCGGTGAGTGCGAACTCCAGGAGATGACCATGCTCTGCGGCCCCGGACGGCAGGTCTACCAGGAGCCCCGGACCCGCCGCGACAAGGCCCGCCGCATCGGAGCGAGCATCGTGCTTGACCAGGAACGCTGCATCGTCTGCTTTCGATGCACGCGCTTCCTGGAAGAGTGGGCCGATGAGCAGGTGTGGAGCTTCACCGATCGCGGACACGGAAACGAGATCGAGCCCGCTTTCGGTGAGGTGATCGAGAAGGCGCGCTTCGCGGGGAACACGATCGAACTCTGCCCCGTCGGAGCCCTCACCAGCGACGCCTTCCGCTTCTCCGCGCGCCCCTGGGAACTCGCCGACGCGCCCGGCGTGTGCCCCCACTGTTCCGTGGGCTGCAACCTCATCCTTGGGGGCCGGCTCGGCCGGCTCTGTCGCGTGCAGCCGCGTTCGAACTACCACGTGAACGACACGTGGATCTGCGACCGAGGCCGCTACGACTACGAGTGGGTGCAGGAGGGACGCTTGGTCACTCCGCTCATTCGCCACGAGGGACGTCAACGGAAGACCTTCTGGCGCGACGGGCTGAACGCGGCCGCCGGAACCCTCCGGCAGTGCGAACGCCCGGCGGTTGTTGTTGCGCCGTCGGCCTCCTGCGAGACCGGCTACATGGCCCAGAGGCTGGCTCGGGCGGCGCTCGGGACGAACGCCGTGTACGTCGATGACGCGTTCGACCAGGCCGGCGCGTTCACGGGCACGATCATGCAACTGCTGTACACCGAGTTCGTCCTGCTGATCTCCGCCGACATCCTCGAGGACCAGCCCATTCTGTGGTTGCGGCTCAACCGGCGCAAACGCCTCGGAAAGCTCCGCATGGCCGTCGTCGCCCCGCGCGGGCAGGCCGCGGACCAGAAGGCCCGCGCCTGGCGCGCGTGCGATCTGGAGCCGGGACGCGAAGTGGAACTGCAAGCTCATCCTTCTCGCACTCCACCTCGACCGGACGCTCTCGGGCGATGCCGCCAGACCGGATTCCGGCGTTCCGGACGAGTGGCTGGACGCCGTCCTCGGCTCGCTCCGAGACGCGAAGAGCGTCGCCGTCATCCTCGGACCCTTGAGCGACGGGCGCTACGCAGAGGCCCGTGAGGCGCTCGGGCGCCTGGTCGCGCGGCTTCAGGAGGGTCGGAGCTTCCCGGTGAACCACGGCTTCCTCGTCGGCGGAGCCAACTCCCGCGGGTTGCGGCTCGCCGGATGCGCGCCGGCGGTCCTCCCTGGCGGCGCCGAGACGAGCGACGCGGAGGCGCGCCGACGCCTCGAGGCCGAATACGACGGGGAACTTCCGAGGGACGCGCCGGCCGCCGACTGGCGGACACAGGTGCTCAGCGGTCAGTGCGACGGCCTGGTGCTCGTCGGCGGCGACCCTCTCGGGGAGGCGGCGCCCGAGGTGCTCGAAAGGGTTGAGGCGCTCAGGAGCGTCGTGTACGTCGGCGTGAACGAGAACGCCACGAGCTGGCTCAGCACCGTTGCGCTTCCGGAGGCGAGTTTCCAGGAGGCGGCGGGGTCGTACGTGAACTTCGAGGGAAGGCTGCAGTTCTCGGAGCCGACCAACGAACCCATCCGGGACGCGTTGCCGGCCTGCGAGATCCTCGGGCTCATCGGCGAGCGCTTGGGTCTCCGCCATCGGGAGCTGTCGGCGCGAACGGTGCGAGCGGAGATGGCCGAAGTGAGTGAGGCTCTGGGGGCGTGGACCGAGACGCTCCCGTCCGAAGGAAAGCCGCTGAAGTAGCCTCACCGTGCGAGGCGCGAACAGGATCGCCCATGCTTGAGGCGCTCATAGTCCTGGCGAAGGTGTTGGGAGCCCAGCTCTTCGTCGTCGCGGTGGTGATACCGGTCATCATCTGGGCCGAGCGCCGTCTGGTCGCGCTTCTGCAACAGCGCATCGGTCCGAACCGCTGCGGCCCCTTCGGGCTTCTCCAGCCGCTCGCGGACTTCGGCAAGCTCCTCACCAAGGAGACGGTCACGCCGGCGGGCGCAGACCGCAAGCTCTACGGGCTTGCCCCGCTTCTCACCGCGGCTCCGGCGTTCCTCGGGATGGTTGTCATCCCTTACTCCCTGGGCGAGCACGGACATGCGGCGCGACTGCCGATCAGCGCGCTGCTGGTGCTCGCACTCGGCGGGATCCAAGTCTATGGGGTCTTCCTGGCTGGATGGGCTTCCGGGAACAAGTATTCCCTCTTGGGGGCCATCCGCGCTTCCGCCCAGATGATCAGCTATGAACTCACGCTCGGCGCCTGCGTGCTCATCGTGGCCATGATGTGCGGCTCGCTCGATCTCGTGGAGATCGTCGAGAAGCAGCGCGGCGGGATCGCGAGTTGGAACGTCTTCGCGTACTTCCCGCTCGGAGCGCTGCCTTTCCTCTTGATGGTCATCGCCATGGTCGCGGAGTCGAACCGTGCGCCGTTCGATCTTCCCGAGGCCGAGAGCGAACTCGTGGCGGGCTTTCACACCGAGTACTCGAGCACGCGCTTCGCCTCCTTCTTCATGGCGGAGTACGCGGCGATGTGGAACATCTCCGCGCTGGTGGTGACGCTCTATCTCGGCGGATGGACGGGGCCGTTCGTGGAATCGCTGGCATCGAGCGGACACGGCTGGATCGCGTTTCTGCTAGGCATTGTCTACTTCGTGGCGAAGACGAGCGCCTTCATGGTGCTCTATGTGTGGATCCGGGGAACGCTTCCCCGCCTGAGGTACGACCAGCTCATGAACCTGGGCTGGAAAGGTCTTCTGCCCGCGGCGTTCGCGTGCTTTCTCGCCATCAGCGCCGCGATGACGTTCATCGGCTAGCGCGGAGACTCGCATGCGGCTTCTCGAGGACATTTGGGCGATCGTCACAGGCTTCGCGACCACGCTGAAGCATGTGTGGCGGCGTCCCACCACGATTCAGTATCCCGAGGAGCGGCCGGAACTCGGAAGTCGCGTCAAGGCGATCCACTATCTCGCGCGCGCCGAGGATGGCCGCGAACTCTGCGTCGGGTGCTCGCTCTGCGCCGTCGCCTGCCCCACCGACGCCATCACGGTGGTTCCGGCCGAGACGAACCCCGAAGACCCGGAGAACGCGACGGAGCGCTACGCCGAGATCTACGACATCGACATGTACCGTTGCATCTACTGCGGCTTCTGCGTGCTCGCGTGTCCGGAGGACGCGATCCGCATGTCGCGCAACTACAACTTCGCCCTCACCTCGCGCGAGGGCATGGTCTTCACCAAGGAGATGCTCCTCGAGACGGCGCACGGAGCCATCGAGGACCCGTCGGCTTGGATGTACGACACGAATGAGAACTGGGGCCCGATCGAGGGCCGCGAGGCCGGGCGGCGCGCGCAGCCCGCGCCCGGTGAGGGACGCTAGAGCGGCATGCGCGCCGCGGCGGAGAGACGCATTTGAGCACCTGGATCGCCACACCGGAGTTTTGGCCCGTCTCGATCGCCTCGGCGGTCGCGGTTCTCGGCGCGCTGATGATGGTTACGCGGCGTGACGTGGTGCGCGCGGCGCTCTGGCTGGTGCTCACTCTCGCGTCCATCGCGGTGATCTACGTAGCCCTCGCGGCGCAACTCGTCGCCATGGTCCAGATCATCGTCTACGCCGGCGCCATCATGGTGCTGTTCCTCTTCGTCATCATCCTCTTCGCCGCGGGACGGGAGCCCGCGGAACTCCGCAAGACGGGCATCGAGGGCTGGGCCGCCGGCGTCGCCGTGTCCTGGCTCGCGCTGGCCGTCGTGGCCGCCGCCGCGCGGGAGATCCCGAAGACGCTGAGCGCGCCGCCTCCTCGGGCGGAGCGAGTCCTTCAGGACGCCCCGGGAGCCCTTCAGGCGCCAGGCCCCGTCGGCTTCGTCAACGGCAAGCCGACCGAGGACCCGGCCGCTCTCGGAGAGACCATGTTCAGCGCGCGACATGTCTTCACCGTGGAACTCCTCGCGGTGCTGCTGATCGTCGCGATGGTTGGGGTCGTGGTTCTGGCCAAGGGGCTCCGCAGCGCCCGAGACAGCGCGCCTGACGGGGGTGGGGCATGACCGGGCATCTGCCGCTGGAAGCCTACATCCTGGTCTCGGCGGCGCTCTTCGTCATCGGCGCCACGGGGTTCTGCATCCGTCGGAACGTGCTGATGATGCTCATGTGCGTCGAACTCATGCTCGCCGCCTCGAGCATCGTCTTCGTCGCGGCCGCGCGCGCGCATCAGTCGCTCGACGGCCAGGTCTACGCGCTTTTCCTGATCGCCCTCGCGGCCGCCGAGGTGGCTGTGGGGCTCTCGATCGTCGTGAGCGTCTTCCACCGGCGCGCGTCGGTGGATGTGGATGAGCTGTCGGAACTGAGAGGATAGCCGGGCGTGGTGTTCACCGAGCATCTCTGGCTCGTGCTGCTGGGGCCCGCGATCGGGGCCCTGGCAAACGGCCTCTGGCCCGCGCGGGCGCGCGGACGCGCGGCGCACGGCGTGCTCGCCTGCGCGGCGGTTGGATTCGCGTTCCTCGTGGCGCTCTGCCAGCACGTCGCCCTGTCGGCGTCCGGCGAGGAGTTCATCCGCCATGTCTACTATCGGTGGATGCCCATCGGGCCGAGCGCGATCGATCTGGCTCTGCGGCTCGACCCGCTCTCGAGCGTGATGTGCCTGACGGTGACCGGCGTCGCGCTGCTCATCCACCTTTACAGCCTCGGCTATATGGCCAAAGACCCCGACTACGTCCGGTTCTTCACCTGCATGAACCTCTTCACGACCGCCATGCTCCTCCTGGTGATGGGCAGCAATCTCGCGGTCCTGTTCGTCGATCGCCATGGGCCGAGCGTAGTGGTGGCCGAAC
>CAZCER010000201.1:0-8235 GCA_964497385.1 uncultured Armatimonadia bacterium
TCAGGTCCGCGATCGCCCTGCTCCTTGCCACGCTCGCTCTGCCCATCGGAGCGGACACGAACGCCCGGGAGGTCGAGGAGGACTGTTCCCTCACATCGACCTTCGAGACCCCGCACAAAGACTGGGGAGCCGGCCGCGTCGGCGGACCGATGCACGCGCTCGTGTTCTGCTGCACCGGCCCGTACGATGGAACGTGGGAGGACGCCGGCACACGCGTGCGCGAGATCGTCGAACTCCAGCAGCGCTTCGACGTCGAGGCGGACGCGGTGCTGTTCTGCGGCTCCGGGGACGGGCAGTGGGCCTTTCACGGGCGTGACCTCGGGGAGGCGCGCGCGGAGCGACTCCTCGAGAAGCCCTACGACCTCTACTGCATCGCCGGCTTCCCGATGGCGAAGCTGCCGCCGAAGATGCAGTACCAGATCATCGAGCGGGTCGCCCATGGGGCTGGCCTCCTTTGCACGGGGCCCGGCGCGCCGGAGTACACGACGCCCAAGCGCCAGCTCACCCCAACGCCCGCGGCGCTCATCGAAGGAGTTCCCGCCGTTGAGGGGCAGGCGCCGGCGGACGTCGTCTCCGCCTACACGCTCGGGAACGGACGCGGCGTGTGGCTGAACTACGGCGCGTCGGCGCTTGTGCCGCACGCCGAGTACAGCCCACGTCAGGCCGCCGAATACGACTACCGGATGCTCCTGGTCGGTCGCGCCGCGCTGTGGGCCGCTGGTAGAGAAGGCGACGTCTCGATCGTTTTCGTGACTGGCGAGCCCCCCGCAGCCGGCGCGCCCGTCGAGGAAGCGTCCGCGCCGCGGGCGGTGCTTCAGAACGACAGCGGCGAGAGGCTCGCCCTGACCGTGCACCCCGAGCTGCGCCGCGCGGACGACGGCCTGCGGGTGAGCCTTCCCGCGGAGACGCGGACACTCGACCCGGGTGAGGCGGCCGACGTGGCCGTCGCGCTTCCTCCCCTACGCGCCGGGGACTGGTTCCTCGACGCGGTGGTCACCTCGCCTCGCGGAAACGAAGCCTGTGGGGCCGCCGCGTACACGGTCGAGAGCCCGTACGGAGTGGAGAGCGTCACCCTCGACCGGACCTTCGTCGAGGTGGGCGAGACCGTGCACGGGACGGCTGTTCTGCGTGGGACGCCGCCCACGGGCGCATCGCTGCGCGTGCGGTTCCGGGACAGCTACGACCGCGTTCTCGGCCAGCGGGATGCGGCGCTCCACGCGGACCGGACCGAGGTCGCCTTCGCCTACGAGGCCGACGCCTTCTCGACAAGCTGGATGCGCGCGGAGGCGCTGGTGATGATCGGCGGTCAGGAGATCGAACTCAAGGAGGCCTCGTTCAGCGTTCCGAAACGCCGCCACGGACAGCACAACTTCGTGATGTGGGACGCGCCGCTCGGGACGCTCGGGCCCTACGCGTGGCGCCGGCTGCAGGAAGTGGGCGTGAACACGTGCCTCATCGGCAGCATGGGCGGAGAGCGCCCACAGCCGGCGGCTCTCCGCGCGTGCGACGCCTCGCTCGTCCCCTACAGCACGCGGATCCTCGACCCGAAGGACGCGAACGGGTTCATGCAGCCGGTCTGCTGGAACGACGAGCCCGCCGTGACGGAGCATGTTGAGCGCATTGTCACGAACCAGCGGCAGCTCCGCGAGCAGGGCGTGTTCGTCTACTCGCTGGGAGACGAGGGCGTGACCCAAGGGTGCTGCGTGCATCCGGCGTGCCTCGCCGCCTATCGCCGGTATCTCTCCGAGCACTACGATTCCATCGCCGACCTGAACGCCGCGTGGGGCGCGACGTACGCTTCGTTCGACGAGGTGAACCTGCTCGATCCGGCGGACAACATGGAGTCGGCCTCGCTCCACACGTGCGCCCCGCGCTGGTACGACCGGCAGGCCTTCGCCCGATGGAACCTGATGCAGCTCTCGGGGCGCTTCGTGAAGGCGTACCGGGAGCTGGATCCCCAAGCGCTGACCGGCTTCGAGGGCACAGGCGGCTTCGGCGACGACTATGACGCCATCCTCGGCACGAACACCTTCTACGGCCCGTACCCCGGCATCGGGGACGACATCGTCCGCTCGGTCGCGCCGCGCTCGACCGTGCGCTCGAACTGGATGGGCTACAGCAAGACGGGTGACGCGCTCTCGGACGCCGCGTGGCGCATGGTGATGAAGGGCATGGACAGCGTCTGGTTCTGGATGTGGTCGGGGATCGGCGACTGGCGCGGGTATCTCCGGCCGACGCTCGACTTCTGGCCCGCGACGGAGGATCTCGCGGAGGAGATGCGCCCCGTCCGCCAGGGGCTCGGGGACCTCCTGCTCCACTCGGAGGTCGCCCATAGCGGGATCGCGGTCTTCTACTCCCTCCCCTCGGCGCTTGCGTGCGAGGTCTCGAACACGGGCGGTTTCGTCGAGGCGCGCGCGGATCATGAAGCGTGGTTGCGGCTCACGTACGAACTTGGCCTGGATGTGCGCTACGTCACGAGCGCCATGCTCGCCGACGGGGCGCTCGATGCGGGCGAGTTCCGGATGCTGATCCTCCCGATGACGCAGGCGCTCAGCGCCACGGAAGCCGACGCCATCCGCCGTTTCGCGGAGGCGGGCGGAACGGTCGTCGCGGACGTGCGGCCCGGCGTCTACGACGAGCATCTCAGGGCGGTCCGTCCGGGTCGTCTGGACGACCTCTTCGGGATCGCCAGGACTCCACGCGACGGACCGGCTGAGGCGTCGCCTCTCGTCCTGCGGACCGACATGGGCGGGCGGAGCGTGTCCGCGCAAATGCCGGCCGTGCGCCCCGACGCGGAGGTTGCCGTCGCGGGCGCGCAGGCGCTTGGCGGGATCGGCGACGCGCCGGCGGTGCTCGTGCGAGCGCTGGGGCGGGGGCGTGCGGTGCTGCTCAACTTCCAGCCCAGCCTCGCGACACCCGAGAATGTGACCGCGTCGCGGGAGATCCTCCGCTGGCTCTACCAGGTCGGTGGAGCGGAACCCCCGATCGTCGCTCGGAGCCCGGACGGCGGGCCGCTTGCGATGACGGAGACGCGCGTCTGGCGGAACGGAAACGCGCTCGTGTTCGGGCTCTGGCGCCGCATGGAGAACGCGTGGTTCGGACCGAAGACCGGGACCACGGCCGGGCCGCCGGTACCCGCCACGATCGAGCTTCGCGAGCCGATGTACGTCTACGACCTCCGCAACGAGCGGGCGCTCGGGCGCGTGAGCGGGATTGAGACCGAGCTGCATTGGGGTCGCGCGAGCTTCTTCCTCGCGTTGCCCTACGAACTCAAGGCGCCGCGGATCGCGGCGTCTCCGCGGGCCCCGGCTCCGGGTGAGGCCGTGACGGTGCGCGTGCGGATGGACCGACCGCGCGACGCCCGCGAGACGCTCGCGCTGTGGGTCGAGGTCACGGATCCGGAGGGAAACACCCCCCTGTGGGGGCGGCAAGTCGCGCTGCTGAGCGGAGACGTCTGCGAGGTTCGGTTCCCCACGGCTCACAACGCGGCGAAGGGTCGTTGGCGAGCGCGGGTGACGGAACTCTTCAGCGGGCGGTCGGCCGAAGCCGCGTGGAACGTGCGATAGGGGGAGGCGCGATGAGAGCGTGCGGATGGGTGATCGCGGCCATGGGGGCGCTTGCGTTCGGCGGGTGCTCGGCGCGCGCGGATGAGCCCGTGCGGGTCACCGACGACGGGGAGCGCGTGGCCCCGGCCACATGGGAGTGCACGCCCGGGCACTCGGTCGCGAAGCACAAGGTGACTCTCGCGTGCGGGGACGTGGTATACGCGTTCTTGGCGTCCGGTTGCCAGGATCCATCGCACGAGGGGCTGCACCCCTGCTCGGAAGGCAACTTCGGGATGCCCGCTCCGGCGTCCGCGAACTGGTACTGGGGCGGGTTCCTGCGCGTGCTCGTGAACGGCTCGGACGCGACCGTCCGCGACATCCGCGATCTGCGGGTCCTGGAGGAGGGGGAACGGGGCGGCTTCCAGATCGTGTGGAGCCACCCGGACGCGGAGGTCGGTCTGCGGCTCATGCTCCGGTCCGGCTCGAACCATGTCGACGCCCTGCTCATGTGGAGGGCTCGCGAGGGCGCGGCGCCGCAGTCGCTCAAGCTGGAGTTGAGGTGTTACCCCAGCTACTTCACCGCCGCGAACCACCGCCAGGGCGAGCGCCACTGCAGGACGCCGCGGATCGACCAGGCGGAGACCTCGACGCTCGAACTCGCTCCCGCCGAGGACGCGTGGCTCTACTACTACGACACGGTCTTCGACCTCGCGCGCGGGGAGGGCGGGGGGCCCTGCGCCGCGCTGATCGCGCCCGAGGCGGTCCGTGGGGGGACGGTCCACATTGGTGACTACGCCGTCCTCACCACGCTCGATCTCGCGCCCGAGGCGGGCGAGGCGCGCCTGGCGCTGTACGACTTCACGGGGCGCACGAACGCGGAGGCGGAGGCGTATCTGCGCGAGCATGCCGAGGAGGATGCGGCGGACCTCAGCGCGCTCGACTTCCGCCCCGGGCCGGCGCGGCTGTTCGATGCCGAGCGGTTCGCGTCGGAGGCTCACGACCTGCTCGCGCGGGCGGCCGACGACGGTGCGGCGCTCGAGCCGCAGGTGCGCGACCTCATCGCGAGGACCACGGCGCTCAAGGCCGCGGCGGACGCGGGCGACTGGATCGCCGAGGCCGACCTCTGCGCGGCGCTCCGCGAGTCGGAGGATCTCCTCTGGAAGCTGCGGACCTTCGCCGTGCTGAACGATCCGTGGATTGGGTGGGGTGATCCCTGGGAGGGCGTCGCTCGCCGGGAGACGAATCCTGCACATGGCGGGGCCCTCGACGGCTCGCCGTCGAGGGCCCGGTTCGACGGCGTGGGGCGTCATCCTCACCGAGACGCCTCACGCCAGGGGAGGGGCGCGGCGTGGGACCTACAGCCCCGGCAGTTCGCCGCCCTCGTCGTCATCGTCGTTGGTGCCGAGGAACACGTAGAAGGGTCTCTCGTCATCGCCGATCTCCGTATCGAGATCGGTAAGGCCATCCTCCAGGAAGTTGTCCGACACAATGCTCGAGAACGCGGTGGTGGTGAACGTCACGTAGTGCGGGGTCCCGCTGACGTCGTCCGCGACAAGCTGCTTGTGTCCGGCCCGCTCATCCCACGCCTGGAGAAGCGTTCCGGGCTCCAGGTCGTCGAAGTTCGCGTGGTTGAGGTCTTGCGTATGGTCTATCGTCCACTGGTAGAGCGTGCATGTCTGCGTGGTCTGCGGACTCAGGGTGCCGTGCGCCGTCACCCCAAACGTCTCGGCCCCACAGATCGCCTTGTTGGCCAGAGACACTCCAGGGCCGCCGCTGGGCCCGACGTAGTAGACCTCATCGGTCGTGATGAGTTCGTGCCCTCCACACGCGCTGATGGACACAAGGCTCGTCGCTTCTACCGAGGGTGGGTCCTGCGCCGGGAGCAACCATTCGGCCACGGCGCCCCAGCTGTCACAATCGCCGCATTGCGTGGCGGCCCTCTCTGAGAGCAACTGAGCGGAGGCGGGCAATGCAGCCACGCAGAGAACCCCCAAGGACAGCACCAGAACAGCAAACCTGAACATAGCCGTCTTCCTTTCATTGAGTGGCGGGATGCGTGCACCTTCGCCATGTGCTGGACGCGGCGCCCAGCATGATCACCTCCCTTCCGGCGCGGGGAGCGCCATTGGGCCCACGAGCCGGGTCCAGCGGTCGCCCTCGCGCCACAGCTCGGTCGCGAGATCTCGCGGTCCGAGGCCGTAGGCGTGTGTCAGACGAGTATGGCGGGACGGCCCGTGGGCTTCAGACAGGAGCACGCCCCGCTCCCGCTCAACGCCGGTCTCAGTGATGCGTCCGACGTGCATGAGCGATCGCGTGCCGCGCTGCCGCCAGACAGACACCGTGGCGTCGCCCTCGCTCGACACGAACACGAAGATGCGCAGGGGTCTGCCGAGTTCCTCCATGAGGTAGTCAACGGGGTTGCCGAACCGCTCCCGTGCGTCCAGAAGCCAGCGCCAAATGGTGTGTCGAATCCGCGGCGCCAGCCGCGTCGTCGGGACTGGCTCGAGCCGTAGCGCGTCGCGCTCCGCGTCCGTGAGGTCAGCAATCGCGGACGCCGCCTCGGCTTCCGTTGCCAGGTACGGCGCGATGCGCTGATCGATGGGCTGACGGGCGTACCAGTGGCGAATCCCCGAGGCCCCCCCCAGGCTGTGGGAGTCCGCATCCCCAAAGCCCGCCCGCCCGTGCGCCTCCAAATCGTCCGCAGGCAACGCCGACGCGGCGGACAATGCGACGAGAACGACGCCAATGGGAAGCTCGCTTACGCGCAGCGAGACAGCGCCGTCGAGTTCCGGCCCCACGAGCGCCAGGTCGACGCCGGATGTTCGCGCCAGGTCGGACAGGACCTCGGAAAGGGGCGCTCGGCAAGCAAGGGAGACCCGTCGGCTTAGAAGGCTCGTTGCGCTCCAGCCGCAGCCTCCGCGCCCAGTGCCCTCCATGATCCCAATGCTGCCAAGGGGATCCAAGCCGTTCTTGGCAAGGTCCAGCGCAAGCGTCCTGCTGCCTCTTGGGCGGCCGTCCGGGACCGCGAGGAGAGCGTCACCCCTGATCGCGATTGAGTACTGCGTCGCGTCGAGCGGCGTCGCGGCCATGCATTGCTGGACGAAGCACTCGATGAGCGCCGCCTCCAGTTCCGCGTACGCCGCGCTGCCGGGGTCGATCGTGATCGGTATGCAACGGCACATCCCAGGACCGATGCCATCCAGGGCCGTCGCGTCCGGCACCACCGCGCGGTACAGGTCACCGAGGCTGCCCGCAGGAGCGGGGTCGCCCTGCCGTCTCTGAAGAGCCTCGCGGATGGCCGGGTACGGTTCCACGGCCTCAGCGACTGCGGCCCGGAGATCGACGCGCCAGGCGTCCGGCGGGGCGCCCTGGATGATCCACAGATCGCCGACAACGGTCGCTTCGGCCCCGCAGTCCTCGGCGATCTGATCCACGAGGTCATGGACGTTGCTCGCCCTGTAGCGTCCCTGCGTCCGAGCGCGATCACCTCGCCAGACCACGTACTGGAGTTCGGGTGACAGTCCCGCAGCCTCGGCGAGGGCCTCGTCAAGAGTCGCGCCCTCGAGGTCCAGTTCGAGTGTCTGACCCGGGCCCTGCGCGAACGACAGCGCAGCGGCCCCCATCGTCAGAATCGAGATAACGAGCGGCAGACGACGGTTCATGGGACGTCCCCTTCTCCGATGGGCCACTGCTCCTCGGGGAGCCCGGCTCGGGCTCGCACCTCGAGGTACGGAACGCCTGAGACCAAGTCCCAGCGCGCGGGGCCGACAACAGCCAGCCCCACATCCGGGCTCGGCGCCTCAAACAACCACAGCGGCACCGTGCCGTCTCTGCCCGGGAAGCACTGCGCTTCCGCCTCGATCGTGCGCGCGAGCCAACTTGCCCGCACCCGTCGGATCTCGCGCCGCAGAGCGGGGCTCACATCGCGCATCCGCGTCGCGCGCTCCAGAAGCGCCGTCCGATCGCCCTCGCCAAGCGTCCGCCACGTCTCGGCTCTGCGGAGGTGGAGTTCCGGCGTGCGGCCATTGGGGCCGGCCTCGGCCAGGGCCCGGAGATCGAGCGGCATCGAGCACAGGAACCGTTCCGCAAGCGACTCGGGACGGTCGAGTGCGGCCGCACCCTCCGTGTCCGGAACGACCAGCCCGCAGACCAACGCGACCGCGCGAAGCGCATCCTTCCGCCCAGCCTTCGCAAGCCGCACGCGCACCGCGCCCGGCGCGCCTGCGGCCCTCTCGCTCAGCGCACAGCCCAGAGCGCTGGCGACGTCGGCGAGAGCGGTCGCGGGCGGCAGGTCGAGCGGCTCGACAGGCTCCCCATCGGACGCCGGCGGGCGCACCGCCTGAGCATCGCTCTCAGCCTTCCCATCCCAGTAGGCGCTCTGCTTCACATCCACCCGGTCGCCCGGGCCAAGCCGCGGAACGTTCACGATCAGGTCCAGCCCCGGCCCCCGCGTCGCGTCCCAGTGCGAGCGCTGTGGCTCCAGGTGCTGCGCGAGCCGGAGCACGGCGCGACCCTCCTCCAACGCCTCGTGCCCTCGGAAGAGGATCTCCAGATCCTGCGCCGCCATCCAGAGCGCCGTGTCGTAGGCGAGGTCATAGGCCTCCTGCGAGGTGTCGCCTATGAGCATGTGGTAGGCGCACTCGACGACGTGCTCTTTCCACCCTGGCTCATAGTCCTCACCCGAGTCGGA
>CAZCER010000202.1:0-8229 GCA_964497385.1 uncultured Armatimonadia bacterium
CGACGCGCCGTATGAAGGAATGGATCGAGCGCGGGGACATCGGCGAGCCCCAGTTCCTGAACATGTGCATGTGGATCCACAACCCGAAGGACGAGCCCTACTTCCACATGCGCGCGCTCCATCCGCACTCGGTGGACATCATGCGGTACTTCTGCGGCTCCGCGAAGCGTGTCCAGGCCTTCATGCGGAAGGCCCCGGGCCGCGAGTGCTGGTCGAACGCTCAGGTGAACATCGAGTTCGACAGCGGGATCCTCGGGCACCTCACGGGCAGCTACGACATCAACCCCTCGCACATGCTCGAGCGGTGCGAGATCGCCGGGCCCGAGGGCCGCATCGTGCTCGTGAACCTCGGGGAGAGCCTCTGGTTCTATCCGAACAAGTCCGATGAGGTCCGCGTGGTCTACGACTCCATGATGGGCGGCTTTGGAGGCTTCGACGCCACCTTCCCGCTTCGCATCAACCGCTACGTCGACCAGCTCATCGAGGGTGTCGCGCCCGAGGACATGGAAGCGAACGGCGACGACGGCCTCGAGGCGCAGGAGATCATCGAAGCGGCCATCAAGTCACACGAGCAGGGCACCGTCGAGAACGTGCCGGTGGAGGGGTAGAGGCGCGGTGCGCGACCGCGAGGCTCCGACACTGCAGGGAGGTGACTAACATGCCCGACGCCCCTGACCTCACTAGAACGCGGCTTGTGGACGTCGATGAGCTGTATCTCGATGCTGAGAACCCCAGACTGGCTGAGTATGGCCCGTGGGACGATCCGTACTCGGACGACACTCAGCGGGAGATCCTGAAGAAGCTCTGGGACGCCATGGCGGTGGACGAGGTGGCGGAGTCGATCGCGGCCAATGGCTACTTCCGGTGGGAGCCGCTCCTCGTGGTCAGCGAGGGCGGTCGCTTGGTGGTGGTCGACGGCAACCGTCGTCTGGCCGCCGTCAAGCTGTTGCGGATGCCACCCGACGACCGTGAGGCGCTGGAAGCCTCTCGATGCGCTGTGGCGCCGTCCGAGAGCCTGGCCGAACTCGCCAGGCTCCCCGTGGTGGATGCGGGCCGTGACCATCTGTGGCCGTTCCTTGGTTTCCGGCACGTGAACGGCATCCAGCCATGGCCTACTCTTGCGAAGGCCCAGTACATCCACGACGTGGCCAGCAAGCTCGGCGTACCGCTTGACGAGATAGCGCGCAGAATCGGCGACAAGAACGAGACCGTTTCGCGGCACTATCTGGGGTACAGCGTTCTCCGGCAAGCGGAGCGGACGGGCACCTACCGACGTACCTGGCACAACACGCGCAAGTTCTCGTTCTCCTTGCTGTACTCGGCACTTGGTCGGACGGCGGTCAGGGACTACCTTGCCCTGAGGGCCGATGATGTCGATGAGCCTGTTCCTGCGGACCGCCTCCCCGAACTGAAGCGTCTCATGACACTGCTCTTCGGCGATACGAATGAGGGCGTCAGACCCGCCGTGGGGAGCCAGCACCCGGACCTGGGTCGTCTTGCCACCATCCTCGCACACCCCGGCGCGCGCGCCGTGCTCGAAGACGAACTCGAGCAGGTGCGGCCCGATCTTCCTCGCGCCTTCAGCCGAGCACACGAGCGCACGCAAAGCGAGCGGTCGCTGTTCGCGGGCGCACTGGAAAGGGCCCGGACTGCACTGGAGACCGCGCGCGGCAAAGCGTCCATCGGGTACGATGGGTCCGCGAGTGAACTGACTACGGCGCGGGAGGTCGTCAGGCTCGCATCCGACCTCGTCGACGAGATGCGCAGGATCGCGGAAGCAGCGGGTGAGGGGTCAAGCGATGGCCCTGACGCCTGACCTAAGCTCACCCTCGCAGCGAGCCGACTTGGCCGAGTGCCTCTGCCTCTCACGTGAGTCCCTCTCAGTTGAGGAGTTCGCGGACGTGCTGATGGAAGCCGGTGCGTTTGCCGACGCCGAGGTCGAGGAGAGCCGGTCGCTCGACGAGCACGCGCTTGACGTGGCGGCGGCGGGTATGGATGCCGCGTTCTGGCGGTCGGGTTCGCTGGCTGGCAGTCCTGGCGCCTACCCGTTTCGATTCGAGGCCGACGGGAGTAGGTTGCGCGCCTTCTCCCAGTGCGGAGACTCGTACTGCCTGTTGCTCATGCTGAGCATGCGCGGTCTTGACGGTCCGGTGGACGCGTCCGATCAGTCGCTCTCTGACGCCCGAGCCCTGTTCGAGGACGTGTGCGCTTACGCCGCTGGTGTGTACCTCGGCGTGCCGTCCGATGCGCTCGCGGACAGCTGCTGGGCATTCGGCTGGCCGCGCCGAGACGGACCCGGTTCGTTCGGCGAGGCCCTTGTGGCGTTGCATGACCGGCTGCGCGAGTCCTACCGCGAGTTCGCGCCTCCGACGAGCAGCCCACGCGCCAAGGACGCGAAGCTGGACGTGATCGCGTGGCGGACGTTTCCCGATCGCCGGCCGGGGAAGGCGATCCTGGTTGGCCAATGCGCAACGGGGCATCGCAACTGGGTGGACAAGGTGAAGGAGCTGGCCGAGCCCCGCAAGTGGTTCGAGAAGCACCTGGGATACTCTCCCCACGCCGATCCCCTGAGGGCCCTGTTCGTGCCGTTCGCTCTCGACCACGACGACGATGAATGGCGGGGCCTGTGCTTCGACGCCGGGATCGTCTTCGAGCGACTCCGCATCGCGTACTTCGCCCACAGCCTGCCGCAGGAGCTGTCGGCCGACTGCCAGAAGGTGGTGTCGAGTCTACTGAAGCGAGCGACGTACCCATGAGACACCCCTTCCACGCCATCTGCCCCTACTTCGCCATGTTCCCCGAGTCGTTTCCTGAGCGGTGGATCGAGGAGTTGACCGAGCCGGGGGATGTGGTGCTTGACCCGTTCTGCGGCAGAGGAACGACGCCGTTCCAGGCGCTCCTGATGGGCCGCCACGCGATCGCCTCGGACATCAACCCGGTCGCCTACTGCGTCACTCGCGCGAAGCTCCGCGCGCCGCGACCGGACGCACTACGACGTCGCGTCACAGTGCTTGAGCGCGAGTCGCGGAACTTCGATGCGCGGGAGGAGGCCGACGCTCTCCCACCGTTCTTCCATCACGCCTACAGCCAGGCCACTCTGGCGCAGCTCCTGTTCCTCCGGGGCCGGCTCAACTGGCGCAAGTCGGACACGGATGCCATGCTCGCCGCGCTGGTCCTCGGTCGGCTTCACGGGGAGACGAGAAAGTCGCGGAACTACCTCAGCAACCAGATGCCGCGGACGATCAGTCCGAAGCCCGACTACTCGATCCGCTACTGGGAGACCCATGGCGACGTCGCCCCCGAGCGGGACGTCTACGCGTTCCTGCGCGATCAGACCGTGTTCCGGTATCGGTCGGGCGCCCCGGAACCACGCGGCGACTGTCACAGAGCCGATGTGCGGGACCTGCCCACCCTCGGGCTGCCGGATGCGGGGCGTGTTCGGTGCGTCGTCACCTCGCCGCCCTATTTCGACGTCACACGCTTCGAGGAGGACCAGTGGCTGCGTCTGTGGTTCCTCGGAGGGCCGCCGCACCCGACCTATGGGAAGATCTCTCGCGATGATCGGCACGGGAACCCAAAGCACTACTGGGCGTTCCTGTCCGACGCGTGGGCTGCGCTCGCGGCGCTGCTTGCCGACGCGGGTCATGTGGTCTTTCGCATCGGCGGCACCGGCATGTCCGCCGAGGAACTCGTCGAGGGCTTGACTCACGCCGCACGGACTTGCGGGAGATCCGTCGACCTCCAGGGCTGGTGGAGGACAGACACGAGTGGCAAGCAGACGCACGCGTTCCGTCCCGGTGCTCACGGCTGCCGGTTTGAGGTAGACTGCCACTTCGTGTTCCATTAGCACCGAGGACGGGCTCGCTTCGCTCCGCCCCCCCTGCTTACGAGCGCCGCAATGCGCGCATAGCCGATAGGGGACAGCTCATCACCATGCTACGCACTTGCATCATTGGCTTGGGACCGATCGGCAACCGCCACGCCGACATCCATGTGGCGGACGAGAACGCCGAACTCGTCGGCGTGTGCGACATCCGGAAGGACCGGGCGGACGCCGCGGCGGAGCGGCTCGGCGTGCCCGCGTTCCACGACGCGCCAACCATGCTCCGGGATCTACAGCCCGATCTCTGCAGCGTCGCGACGGGTGGGTACGAGTACTCAAGCGACCACCACAAGCCCACGCTGCAGGCGCTTGCCGCCGGAGCGCACGTGCTGCTCGAGAAGCCGATCTCGAACGATCTCGCGCGAGCGAAAGAGATGGTGGACCTCGCCCGAGAGAAGAACCGTTGCTTCGGGATCGACTTCAACCACCGCTTCACCCCCGCCGCGATCGAGGCGAAGCGCTGGATCGAGGAGGGCCGGCTCGGAACGCTTCTGTTCGCGAACATGGCTCTCTGGATCGGCAATCCGGCGGAGAGTTCGCCCTACTACCACCTCAAGGCCCTGCACCCCCACTCGATCGACATGCTCCGCTACTACCTCGGAGACATCAAGGCCGTTCAGTGCTTCGCCATGAAGGGCCCGAACCGGACGATCTGGTCGACGGCGCACATGAACTTCGAGTTCGCGTGCGGGGCTGTGGGCGGCCTGACCGGCAGCTACGACATCGCGCGGGGGCATCCGATGGAGCGCTGTGAGGTCGCCGGCAGTGGGGCCCGGTTCGTGCTGGAGGACATGTGGCGCGAAGTGACCCTCTACCCCGCCGACTCGTGGGACAAAACCGTGTACACAAACCCGGTCTTCGGGGGCTACCGTGACTTCGGCGACACCTTCAGCGCGCGGATCCACAAGTTCATCGAGCAGGTCGCGAACGGCGCGGACCCGAGCGAGATCGACGGCTCGGGCCTCGACGGCCTCAAGGCGCAGACCGTGATCCACGCCGCGATCGAGTCGCTCGACACACGCCGCATCGTGGAGGTGGCGGAGATGGAGGTCTGAGCGGACCTCCATCTCCGTTTGCTTTGTCGCTATGCGCCGGGACCGCCGCCGCGCGGTCCCCCCGGACCGCTGCCGCCGCCGGGGCCGCCCATGCCACGCGGCGGCGCCGCCGTCACGAGCACGAAGTCCGCGGTGATCGATCCGTCATCGCCGACCTCACCCTGACAGACAACCATCTCCTCGGCGGTGGGCGGTTCGTCGGACTCGACCATGCGCTGGCAGGCCGCGTCGTCCGCCAGGCCGACCTCCGCCGTGATCTCGTCGGAGACCTTGATGCGGAGGGGGGTCGTGCTCACGATCTCGCCAACCGTGCTTCCGAACGAGTAGCCGCCGGACTGTCCCTGTCCCCCGCGTCCGCCCCGGCGCCCGCCGCCCTGGAGGATCGTCGAGGCGAACTCCTCCGGCGCGGTGTGGAGGCGCTCCGCGTCGAGGGCGGTAACCTGCCCCATCGCGGAGAGCATGTCGCCCTCGGCGAGGTCGCTGGTCTGGCAATCCTCCAGCCGGAGGAACGGGACACCCTCGCCAAGGTGGACCTGAGTGCCCTGTTGCTCCTCACCGCCGAACATCGGCGCCACGACGAGGAGACCGGCCTCGGCGTCCCAGGACTCCGCATTGCCCATCACGACGGTGACGTCGCCGGGTTCCGGTTCGGCGAAAGCGAACCCAGGGCCCCCGGGTCCGCCGCCCGGCCCTTGCGCGCCGGGCCCGCCCATGGCGCCGGCGCCCATGTCCTCATCCGACATAGCCGGCCGCTCGCCAGCCGGGCCGGCGCCCGCGGACGCAGCCTGCGCTCCCGCTTCCTCCGACGCCTGCCGCTTGCAGCCGGCCATCCACACGAGGGCCGTCATGAGCGCGAGGAGAGCCAGAACGGAACAGAAGCGCTGTATGGATGTGAGGGGTGCGTGTTCCATGGTCTAGCGCCCCTCCTGCTGGGCGGGCACGATGGTGATCGTGTCCGCGACCACTTCACCTTCCTGGGTGGGCTCGCCGGAGCACTGCACGGTAACGCCGTCGGTCAGTTCGTCCCAGCCGACCTGGACGATCTTGGTGAAGGTCGCGTCGTCTTTCGGAGTGATCTCCACGGTGAGCGTATCGGAGATCTTCACCTTGAGCGGGTCGACGCTCACGATCATGCCGGCGGCCTGGGCGGTCGTCGGAGGAACCGGGCTGCTGGCCGCGCCGCCGCGTCGTCCGCCCATGCGTCCCATGCCCATCCCCATGCCGCCGCCGAGGTTGGTCATGGCCTTGGCCACAGGCACCGAGTTCGCGCCGGTAACCAGGCGGTTCGCGAGCAGAGCGGTCGGAACGCCGTTCACCATGAGGCCATTGCCCTCGGCCAGATCCCCAAGGGCGGCGTCCTCGGCCTTCAGGAGCGTGGCGCCTTCACCAAGCTGGACGGTGACGTCCTGGGCCTGCCCGCCCCACGGCATTTGGACGGACACAGTGATCGAGCCTTCCTCGACGCCGCCGCCCGTGACCGTGCCCGTCACCGGTCCCATCATCATGCCCATGCCGCCGCCGGGACCTCCACCCGGGCCGCCCTGGCCGCGCCCGCCGCCGGGAGGCCCTCCTCGGCCGCCGCCCGGTTGGGCCAGCACGCCGGAGACAACGACCGCCGCGACCAGGAGCGCCACGCCGACCGCCATGAGAGTACGCTTCGTCATCATGTTCCTCCTCGACAACAGCCCCCGTTGACACGCCGCCCGGCCGTAGCCTTCTCGCTTGCCACCCGGCCCTCCTTGCCCGCCAATATGGACATTGCATGGAGGCCCCCGCGGCGCGGCTCAAGCTGCGGGCAACCGGTCAGAAAGGACTTGGATCAGTGGCTGGTGTTCAGCGGAGAGACGTTGGGGGCGATCCGTCCGACTCTCCCGGCGAGGGCATCGGTCACTGCCCCGGTTCGTCCGGCTCGGTGGGCGGAGCCGTCGACGGGGTCGGGGCCTCCGTGCGGGTCGGCTCACCCGCGATCGCGGGACGGTGGTTCTCGAGCCGCACCGGCGTGGTCTCGTACCACTTCACGCGGCCATCCTCGAAGCCCGCGCGGAGGATCATGCTCTGGCGCGTCGAGTCGTCTGTCCCGAGCCCGACAAAGTTGCCGAGACTGTAGACCACGAGCGTCCGGTCGATCACCTCGATGGGCTGGAGGCAGTGCGGGTGGTGGCCGATCACGAACGTCGCTCCCGCCTTGGCGCAGACCTCGGCGATGCGCCGCTGGTAGCCCTCGGGCTCCGCGTTCCGCTCGATACCCCAGTGGAAAGACACGCAGAGCACATCGACCTTCGAGCGCGCCGACGTGATGGCCTCCGTGAGCCACTGTTCGGGCTCACCGACCTGGTGCCCCGCGATCCCCGGGCGTTCCGGGCCCGCGGCCGACGCAAGCGGAACGATCGTGCTTGCCGCGAGGAAGCCGACGCGGACGTTCCCGACGGTGACCACCCTGAGCGAGCGCGCCTCCCACCAGGTGGGGCCGATGCCGACCGGCTTGATGCCATGCGCGTCGAGCGTCTTGATGGTCTCCGTGAGGCCTTCGGCGCAGTAGTCCATCGCGTGGTTGTTCGCGCCGGAGAGCACATCGAAGCCGGCGAGGGCGAGATCGTTCGCCCAACGTGGGTGGGCCTTGAAGACGTACTGGTCGGCGTTCGCGATCTGCTCATCGGTCTTGCCGGGCGTGTGCGTCGCGTACGTGGTCAGGGGGCTCTCGAGGTTCCCGAAGGTGACGTCGGCATCGATCAAGCGGTCACGCACCCCGCCGAAGGGGTCCTCGACCTCCCCGAGCAGGATGTCGCCGACCGCGGCGATGGTGATCGGGTGGGCTTGCCCCCGAGGCCGCGATTCCCGCCAGTTGGGGACGGGCTGGAGCTTGAAGCTGACCTCCTCGGTGGCGCCCTCGTGAACGGTCACCGAGCGCTCCTCAGGCTGGTAGCCGGGTTTCTCGATGAAGACGGTGTAGGTGCGGGAGGTGGGGCCGTCGGCCGAGACGAGGAGTTCGCAGTCGGCGACGCCACGGGCGTAGATGCCCTTCACGCCGGGCGATTCGACGCGGACGGAGGCCCCCGTGGGTTGGCCCGTCACGCTCAGAGTCGCGAGCGGGGCCGCAACGCCGCCCTTGCCGTCTCCGAACGGGTCGAGCACGACGAAGGCCGCGCACGCGGCCCACGCGAGCAAGAGGCCTATGACGATGGTGACGCGCCTCACGACTTGCTTCCGCTCCCGGGCGACCCTCGGCCCAACCCGACCACGCGGACGGGGGAGTCGCCTCACAGTCTCGCCCGGCCCTCAGTATAGACCAGA
>CAZCER010000203.1:0-8229 GCA_964497385.1 uncultured Armatimonadia bacterium
ACGGTCCGCGGGGCGACGGAGGAGCACGTCGCGGCGGCCTGGGCCGAGGTGCGCGGGCCCGAGACGGAGTGGAGCGGGAGGAAGGCCCTGCCTGTGGACCCGCACGCGCCCGAGGAGGCGCGGGAGCCCGCCAAGCCTAGCTACTGGGGCGGGCCGAGCGATCGGCAGCGCGAGAACCACGCGCTGTACCAGGCTTGGCTGGCCGATGGCGCTCGCGGCCGACTGGTTGCCGGCCCTGTTGCCAGCAGCATGACGACGAGCGGCGGCGTCGGCCCCGAAGTTGTGATGGGCGTGTCCACCGTTGTGGCCGATCCTGGTTCCGGGGAGTGCTTCACTCTCGCGCAAGACGTGGCGACGGTCTATCCCGAGGACGGGACCGCCTACGCGCTGCGCCCGTGGTCTCGCGGCGCTCAGAAGGCGTCGGGGCGGACCGGCGTGTTCCGGACGGCCAGGGACGGCGCGCTTCAGAGAGCCATGGATCGCCCTCTCGAAGGGCAAGTGGCGGCGCGGGCGACGCTGAGCGCCGATGGGACTCAGGCCGCCTTCTGGGGCAACGTCTACCACTCGGAGGGTGCGGATGCCATCCTGGTCGGGCCGGTGGGCGGCAAAGCGTTCGAGGTGACGCGCGGGCGGTTCGTGCAGGTCGAGTTCGCGCCCGGAGGAGACGCGCTCTACGCGCTCGGCTGGCTCGAGGAAGACTACGCGGACCTGCGGGAGCGCTGGCACAGGGACGGGCTCTGGAAGAAGACGCGGGGGCGTGGCAGCCTCAGCCGGGCCGTGGGGCTGATCCGCATCCCGCTGGACGGCGGAGAACCGGAGGTGCTGGTCTCGGACCTCGCCGCGAACGTGCTGAGCGCCTCGCGACTTGGCGTCCTTGTGTATGACGGAGCGGGACAGCTCCTCCTGGTGGGGTATGACGGGAGCGCCCCGCAGGCCGTCGCCATCCCCGACGGCAAGTTCGTGAGGACCGCGCGCGCCTTCGACACGGGGATCGCCTACGTCTTGGCGTCGGAGGACATGACGTCCGGCCACCAGTACGGGGATGCGCCGTGGCTCGCGCAGGTGCTGGTCCTGGACGGGCCGGGCGCTCCCGTTCGCGAGGCGGCGGTTGCCAAGCTCACGAGCCGAACGGAGATCGGGATCCTCGGTCTCGACGCCGGCGGCGCGATCACCGTGGCGTGGCACTCGGACATGCGTGGCACAGCGCCGTGGGTTGTGAAGCACATCACCCGAGACGGCACGGCCGCCGCTCTGACCAATCGGGCGCTGCCGGACGATCGGTGGGGCGCGGGGGACGCCGCGGAGTGGGAGACAAGCCTCCCGGGCTGGGGCGACGTGACGGCTTCCGAGGGCGCGTGCTTGCCGTAGTCGGCGATGCTTCACGTGAAACATCTGTTTGCATTCAGCGCGCCGTCCTTGAGTCGGCCAGGGCGGCGCGGTGGGCTCGGGAGGACGTTGGGCGCCCTACGTTTGCGTCTTTGGCCTCCGGATGATCAGCACCCGACCGCACTGCTTGCAGTTCGCCTTGACGCCGCCCTCCGGCACCATGTCGAGGGGCACGCGGAACGTGTTCCCGCAGTCCACGCACTTGCCGGTGAGCATCTTTCTTGAGCCAGTCGGCGCGGCAGCCGACGCCGGAGGGGCAGGCTCTGGAACAGGCGGAGCCGGAGTCGCCGCCGGAGCGGGCGAAGCGGGCTGGGCCGACGCGCTCTCGGGCCTCGACATGTCGAGCCCGCACTTGGGGCAGGCGCCGAGGAAGATCGCGGGGTTGGGTTCCCCGCACCGGGGGCAGAGCACGATCGTGCGCTCCATGTAGTCCATCCCCTGGCAGCGCCCGCAGACGAACTTCGGGTCCTTCTTCATGCGATAGAGGGCGAGCAAGGCGGCTCGCGGCATCATCAGGGTCGAGATCTGCTGTCTCTGCCGCATGATGCGCTCATAGTCCGGGTTCACGATCCGCTGGGTGCGGCAGTGCATGCAGGTGCGGAGCGCGCGGGTCTCATAGTGCTCCCTAAGGTCGGCCTGCGCGATGCAGCGGTTGTAGAGCGCCGCCTCGACCGCATCCAGCTCGAGCGTGACGAGCCACGTCTCCGGCCGGAACTGCTCCGGCGACGCGCCGGGCATCTTCCCCTTGGCGAGCGCCTGGCCGGCCTGCTTCATCCAGTTCATGGCCTGGCCGACATAGTCCGCCGCGCCGTGCTGGCCCTTCAGATGCTCGGCGCAGTGGTAGACCTTCGAGTAGAGCGACTGCGCCACCCCCGCATCGACCCCGGCGGCCGGCGAGTGCGCGGCGTCGTAGAGCACCCCCGACAGCACATCGAGCGCGGCCGAGAGTTCGGTGTAGCTCACCACATTCGGGCCGGCCTGCGCGTTGTCGTGAGCCGTGGCGACGGGCGCCGGCGTCGGAGCGCCCGGAGCGTAGGCTGGCGCGGTGGGCTGGGTGGGGAGCGTGAGCGTCGGGACGGCCGCCGCGGGCGTCGGAACCGGACTCGGGACCTGGGCGGCGGTCGGAGTCGGGACGGGCCCCGGAGCGGCCGTGGGCGCCGGGGTCGGGAGCGGCGGCGCCGGCGGGGCGGCCTGATCCTGTGCGACCGCGGTCCCGCACCGGTGGCAGAAGGCTGAATCGGCAAGCAGCTCCGCGCCGCACTTCCTGCAGTACATCGAGAGTGGCTCCTTCATCCCAAGCGCACCAGCCGGGCCGTCCCGGCGATCACTCGTAGTCCGTAGCGCCGGCGTCGTAGCTGGAGTCGTACCCCGCATCGGCGGCGCCGGCATCGTACCCCGTGTCGTAGCCTGCGCCCGCGTCCCAGGAGTCGGCTTCGACCGAGGCCTCCCATGCGGCGTGCTCCGCCACATCCTCGATGGGCTGGTTGCTGAGGTACGCGTCGGGGTCCGAGCCCTGGTCCAGTTCGATTCCGTCTCCGACGCCGTCTCGGTCCATGTCGGCGTCGAGGGTGTCCATTCCCATGTCATGCTCCTGGAGGTTGGTGACGCCGTCCTCGTCGGAGTCGAGTTCCACGTTGTCGCGCTCGATCATGTCGATCGAGTCCGACGCCACGGCCCCGCGCGTGAGGTGCTCCATGTTCTCGAGCCCCTCGCCCGCGTCGAGCGTCGTGTTCCCGTCGGTGTCGCGCGCGTTGATGTCGTTGTAACCGTCGTTGTCGAGATCGCCGATCACCGTGTCGGCTTTGCCGTCGTCCGTCGTGTCGATCAGACGGACGTCGGCGTAGCCGTCGCCCGTGGTGTCGATCGTGTCGAGCACCTGCCCGTCCTCCGGGCGGACGGGTTCGGCCTCGGTCTCCTCGACGGGAGCGGCTTCCTCGTCAAGCGCCGTCTCCTCGGCTGCGGCCTCGACCACCGTGCCCGCCTCCTCCTCGACCGCCGCGTCCTCCTCAGCCTCAAGCTCGGCGGCCGCGCCATCGGCCATTGTGTCCTGGAGGTAGTCGGTCTCGGCCATCACCTCGTCGATGAGTTCCGGCTCTTCCTCGGACAACTCGTCATCCGTCGCGAGGTCCGTCTCCTCGTCCGAGGCCTCGGCGTCCACCAGGAGCACCTCGAGCGGCTCGGCCGACTCGTCCTCCGGGGCCGGGTCTTCCTCGACCAGGAACACCTCGACGACCTCGGCTCCATCGTCACCCTCGACCCCGACGATCAGGGCGTCGGCGTCCCCGTCGGCGTCGAGGTCCAGGCCCACCACCTCGATCGCGTCTCCCTCGAGAACCTCCCCAACGCCGTCGAGACCCTCGATGCCGTCAGCCAACACATCGACCACCGCCTCTCGAATGGGATCGTTCGCCGTGAGCATTCTCAGTGAGGGATGCGCTACCTTCGTGGCTTGCGACTCCTACCACGGCGGGTCGGACCAGGACGGATAGTAGGCGTCCCAACTCGGGCGCCCGATCCGCACCTGGTCCGCGCCGGTTGCGCGCACGACCTCGACCCGGTAGGCGTCGGTTGCCGCGTCGTGGACGGAGAACGCGACCCAGTCGCTCCCTGGTGAGAAGGTGGGCTCGAAGTAGGTTTGGCCGTGTCCCGACGTCGCGATGGGGGTCACGGCGCCGCCTTCCGGAGAGCCCGTCACGATTCGGCCGCCGGTGAGGTCCTCATAGGTGAGGCGCAGGCCGTCGGGTGACCACTCCGCGAAGCCGTAGCTGTTCCCGTCGTCGGGCGACACCACGGTCTCGGTTCCGCTTCCGAGGACGAGCACCCCCACCACGCATTCGTAGCCGTCCTCTTCCTGCCGCGCCCTCACGCCGCGGCGCCGCGCCGCGATCTCGGCATCGAGGATCTCCGTATAGGCGAGCATCGCGCCGTCCGGCGAGGGGAAGGGCGCGATCTCGTAGACGCTCGGGGTGTCCGTCACCTGGCTGGCGACGCCCGCGGCCAGATCCCACAGGTAGAGGTCGCCATCGAGGTCGTAGTAGAAGCCCGAGCCGCCGGGCGCCCAGGCGGGTGCGAACTCGTAGGCGGCCGGGGTGTTCGTGAGGCGAGTGGTCTCGTCGGAGTCCAGATCGTAGAGGTACAGGTCGGCGTCGTCTCCGGCCCGCTCGCCCGCGAAGACCATCATGGTTCCGTCCGGTGACAACGCAGGCACGCTGACGTGCGTGAACCGGTGCTCGAACCCGTCGAACCAGAGTTCGCGGTCGAGACCGTCGCCGGTCATCGTGGCGATCGCGTCGTCGCTCCAGTAGGTGAGCACTCCGCCGCGCCGCGCCACCGTGCCGGGCGCCCCGACCGTGACCGTGAACGGCGCGGAGGAGACGCCTCCGTAGCTGGCGGTCACGGTCGTCGCGCCCGGCGTCAGGCCGCGGACTTCGCCATCAAAGTCGACTGCCAGGACCGCCGGGTTCGCGCTGGCCCATGTGAAGGACGTGAAGTCCCAGATCTGATTCGACTCGGGATCATAGGCGTCCGCGGCGAGGCAGACGCTGTCCCCGACCTCGATCGCGAGCGCGTCACTCCCGGTTTCCACCACGATCGAGCCCATCCGCGACTCGGGGAAGTACCGCATGGAGCGCTCCATCCCCGCCTCTACCTGGACCTCCGCCCAGGCGTCGAGCGCCTCTGCGGCGCCGTCCTCGGTGAACGCGAGTCCCAAGTGGTACCCCGCCGGCGCCCCGACCATCCGGAATGCCCCGGAGGCGTCGGTCGCCACCATGTGGCCCGTGTCGAGCAGGACCAGCGCGCCGGCCTCCGGCGCGCCTGAGATCGAGTCCGAAGGCTCCATGCCCACGAGCGCGAGCTTGTCGCCGGAGAGGCCTTCGACGCGCAACACGCGCCCGACCACGACGCCGGTCTCTTCCATGCCCGAGACGTCCTGCACCACCGCGCACGAGCCGCCCTCGACGGTGATGGAGACCCCGACCGCGCGGCCGGCGGTCGTGACCGTGTAGGTCCCGGGGACGACTGGGTGCATCTCGAAGTAGCCGTCGGGTCCGGTCACGGCGGAGTAGGCGCCCGCGGTCACGGTTGCCCCGCTGGCGGGCTCGAGGTTCGGGTCGTAGGACGGCGCGCCGTGGAAGATCCCTCCGCCTTCCGCGGTCTTCGGACCGGAGTCGCGGAGGAGATAGCCGATGATGCAGCCGGGATCGCTCGAGGGCGTCACGCTCGGGACGAGGCCGCTGGTTGTCTTCCCGCGCGCGACCACGATGCTGACGCTCCCCAAGTGCCCCGCGTCATCGGAAAACGCGAGCGTGCGCGTGCCGTGCGGCAGGCCCTTGAGGTGGTAGGCGCCTGTGTCCGTAACGATGAAGGCTTGGCCGGTGTCGGCCCGGACGTTGGCGCCGCGAGCCGGCGCCAGCTCGCGCTCCGCCTGCTGCTCGGGCGTCAGAGGGACGGCGCTGATCGTCACGCCCGCCTGCCGCGGCCCGACTCCCGTCGCGGTCCGCGCGGGGATGTAGGCGTACCCGTTCGCGTCGCCGTGGTCGATGAGCGAGACCATTCCGCCGGCGCCGCCGCATCCCGCAAGTGGAGCGAGAGCCAGAGCGAACACCACGGGCAGCGCGAGCGGGCGGATGCTCAGGGAGCGCATCGGCGATGCACCTCTCTTGTCGGCGTCTGACGAGCGCGGTTTGCACGCGCTCGCCCCGTGCCAGGCCATTGCGTTCACGGGGCGCGCGCGGTGTCCTCCTCGGTACGTAGGGTGCGACCGGCAGGTCGCCCGAGCGGACCGTGGGGCGCGACCGGCAGGTCGCCCGCGACCCAATGAACAAAACGTGAAGGCGCCGCGCTCCGCGGCGTCGAACCGGTCTTCCCCAGATCGCGAGTGGACGGAGGAGGCGAGCGGTGAGCCGGACCTCACGGCGCGAGTTCCTGCTTCAGACGGGACTCGGCGTGGGGGCCGCCGCGAGGGGTTCGGCGCGGCGGATGGAGAGAGCGGCTGTGGCGGAACGTCCGCACATCATCATCATCTATACGGACGACCAGGGCTATGGCGACCTGTCGTGCATGGGCGCCGCAGACCTTTCCACTCCGCACCTGGACTCTCTCGCGGCATCCGGAGCGCGGCTCACGGACTGGTACTCCAACTCCCCCGTCTGCTCGCCATCGCGAGCCTCCGCGTTCACCGGCCGGTACCCCTGCCACGCCGGAGTCCGCTCGATCCTCGGAGGCCACCGGCAAGCAACGGGCCTGCCGACCGAGACCCCCACCATCGCCACGGCCCTCAAGCGGCTCGGCTACCGCACGGCGCTCTCGGGCAAGTGGCACCTCGGGGTCGCCGACGAGTTCCAGCCGCACAACCACGGGTTCGACGAGTGGTTCGGCTTCCTCGCGGGATGTGTGGACTACTACTCCCACATCTTCTACTGGGGTGGGCAGAACCCGACGCACGACCTCTGGCGGAACGGTGAGGAGATCTGGCGGAACGGCGAGTACCTCACCGACCTCGTGACAAGGCGTGCCGTCGAAGAGATCGACCAAGCCGCCGCCGTGGACGAGCCGCTCTTCCTCTTCGTGGGCTACAACGCCCCGCACTACCCGATGCACGCCCCGGCCGAGCACATGGAGCGGTTCGCGCATCTCCCGTGGGATCGGCGGGTCATGGCCGCGATGCTCTCGGCGGTCGATGACGGGGTGGGGGAGATCCTCGCCGCGCTCGAGCGGAACGGCATGCGGGAGAACGCGTTCCTCTTCTTCCAGAGCGACAACGGCCCGTCGCGCGAGAGCCGCAACTGGCTCGATGGCACGCCGGACCCTTACTACGGCGGGACCTCCGGGGGGCTGAAGGGCCACAAGTTCAGCCTCTATGATGGCGGGATCCGCGTGCCCGCGCTCATGAGTTGGCCCGCGCGCATCCCGGCGGGGCGGGTGATCTCCGAGGTCGGCGCCGCGATGGACGTGTTCCCGACCTTCCTTGCCGCCGCGGGCGGGGACCCGGCCGAGTACACGCTCGATGGTCTGGACGTGCTGCCCATGGTCGCCGACGGAGCGCCCTCTCCGCATGATGCGATCTTCTGGGAGCAGGGCGATCAGACCGCGGTGCGGCGCGGCGACTGGAAGCTAGTGCTGAAGGGCCAGCTTGTGGAGGGCGCCCCGCCGGAGGACGCGGTGCACCTCTCGAACCTCCGCGAGGACATGGGCGAGACGCGCAACTTGGCCGACGCGGAGCCCGACCTCACCGCCGACCTCACCGGAGAGGCCGACGCCTGGAGAGCCGGCATCGAGTCCTTCTGGGCCGAGACCTGGCACCCCAACGCCAAGCCCGCGACGGCGATAGGGTAGGCGACGCGTCCCCGCGTCGCGCCGAGGCTGTCCCGCACTCCGACGCGCTCACCTTCGACCGGCGCCCGTGTCACGGCGTGGCGCAGACGCATGGCCGGCGCCTGCTCCACAGGCCCGATGGGCGCCCCGTTGCTCCGCTGAAGGTCACTCCTCGGGCTCTCTTCTCAGTTCGGCGCCGGTCTTGGCGCCATGCGCGAGAAGGATCTGGACGACGTCGTCGTGGCCGTTCTCGCGCGCGAGGTCTAGTGGGCTGCTGCCACGCGCCGTGAGGGTTGCCGGCGCCGCTCCGTTCGAGAGCAGCAGTGCGACGAGATCCGCATCCCCGTCTCGCGCGGCGATGTGCAACGCAGTCAGGCCTCGTGCGTTGGCGGCATCCACATCGGCGCCTGCGGCCAGGAGCTGCGCGGCGAGGTCGGCGTCTCCGACGCCCGCGGCCTCCTGGAGGGGAGTGACGCCCGTCGTGGGCACCGGCCGTGACACATCGGACCCCGCCGCGATGAGCTGCTC
>CAZCER010000204.1:0-2872 GCA_964497385.1 uncultured Armatimonadia bacterium
GGCATCGCACTTCTGGTCGGGGGCACTGCAGCCCCTCCCCAGCGCCAGCTTGAAGGCTTGGGGATCCGCCAGCAGCCACCGCTCGATGTGCGGGTCGGGGATCGCCGCCACAACGCGGTCGGACAGGACGCCCGCGCGCTCCCTCACCTCTCGAAGCCGCGCGCTGCGCCCGTGGCAGTTCGCGTCAACGCCGGCGACCAGCACGCCGGGGGCCTGCTGGCGTCCTTGCTCAACGTCGCGGACGAAGCCAGCTAGCTCGGCCAGCGCCCTCGGTCCGCCACCCCGGGCGCTTACGGGCCGCACACAGGCGGGCACGCCTCTCTCCCTGGCGATCCGCGACACAAGCGGCTCGAGCACCTGCTCATGCCTGAGGTCCTCGCAGAACAGAGCGATCGCTATCTCAGGCATCAAGGTCCCCTCGCAGAATGCGCTCGGACGGTAGCGGCTCATCGTCCAGCGCGTCCTTGATAGCGGAGGAGCGCCCGAACTCTCCCCATGACGTCAATGGCTCGATGACTGTCCTGTCCTGGCGGCGCAGGCAGACATAGAGCGAGTCACGGCGGACGCGGTCGGCCAGCACAGGCGAGTGAGTGGTCACTATCGTCTGGGTCTGTTCGGGGATGCTGCTCTCGACGATCCTTGCGATGTACTGCACTCTTCTCGGGTGGACGCCATTCTCCGGTTCCTCGAAGCCGACCAGGCCAGGTTGCGCCCTTGTCGCACGGATGGCGAGCAGACCGAGGACCCGCAGAGTCCCTTCGGAGACGACACTGGCGGGCATCAGGCGGTCGCCCTCGCGGAAGCGGACCTCGACCTGCCCGAGGTCGTTGGGTTCGACCTCGATCCCGGTGACGGTGGGGATCACTGACGTCAGCGCGCGCTCTATCCCTGCGAACTGCTTAGGATCCTGCGTCTTGACTGTGTTCAGAAACGCTGCGAGGTGCTCGCCCATAGGACCGATGCTCCACGCCTCGCGGATGGGACTGGGCTGCCGCATGCGCTCACGTGGTTCGAGGTAGTAGAACTGCCAACTCTCAAGCTCGCGCTTCACCGCGGTGACGTGCGGGTTGTGGGGCACGTGCTGGTCGACGGAGAGCACTGTGTAGCTGAGGCGACGGTCATACCGCCGTGGATGGCCTTTGTGCTCCTGTCTGAGTGACACCTGATCCGGCAGCGTCACGATGCGGGGCTCGGGCTTGAGGCACGGCCTGCCCGTGGACGTCAGGTACTCGAGCCTCTCGTCTGCCACTGTGAGTACGCCTGACTTCGGGGCGATGGCGACGCCCAGTGTGTACCGCAGCGCGCGGTTGCTGATCGGCGCGGCACCGCCGTTCGTGCCCACGGCTCGATGCTCGCTGATCTCGGACTCGACCGACTCCACAGCCGACGGGCACAGCTCAAGGTCGGCCTCGAAGCGCATTGTGGCCTCAGGGCGCCGGAGCAACTCCCGAACTCCGCCGTCGCCGAGAGCGAACGCCTCCAGCGGCGCACCCCTGTGCGGGTGCCCGAACGCCTCGTCCAGCTTCCGGGCCGTCGCCAGGCGCGAGAAGAGGTGAAGGGCGTCGAGGAAGTTGCTCTTGCCTACCGCGTTCGGCCCGAGCAGCACCATGAACTCCGGTAGCCTGATCTCCAGATCCTCAATGGACTTGAACCCCTGTATCCGTATCCGCTTCAGCATGTCGTCCCGCTTTCGCGAGCACCGGGGCGAGCGGCGCCGTGCTCCAAGTCTACCCCTCTTTCCCCTCGGCGATCTCCATGAGCTTCACGAACCGCTGACCGATCGCGAGGGCCGGGTCGGTCGGAGCCTCCACGCGCTTCACGTCGGCGGGAATGCTGATGGTCGGCGTCGGCCGGAGCTTCTTGCCCTCGAACTGCGGCAGCCACTCACGCGACGCCTCGAGCATCTCCTCGGTCATCGCCCGCGCCTCCGCGAGGGTGAGGCACGCCGAGGTCAGCGGGTCGAGGGCGACCGCGTTCATCGCGAGTTCCGGGTCGCCCGTCAGTGCCGCCTCGACGGTGAGGCCCTGGACGCTCACGTTCGACATGTTCAGAGCCGCGAGCTGGGGCGGCAGGTTGCCCACGTGGATCGGGCGGATGCCGCTCCGGTCCGCGTAGCAGGGCACCTCGACGCAACAGCCGGTCGGGAGGTTCGTGATCAGCGAGTCGTTCCGGACGTTCCCCGAGAAGCGGAAGACCTCATCCGTCTCGAGCGCCTCCATGATGTGCGAGACGTACTCGTGCGAGCGCGGCTCGAGCTTCGTTGTCTCGAACTGCAGCGGGTCGACCTTCTCGAACTTCTCCGCGACCGCCCCACCCCACTTGTAGTACGCGCCCGACTCGCCTCCGAAGCCCGGCTCGTCGCAGTACTCCTTCAGCGCCCGCTCGCTCGAACGGAACCACGGGAGGTACTCCGAGAGATGCCCCGTGCTCTCGGTCATGAAGTACCCGAAGTGGCGCATGACCTCACAGCGCACCTTCTCGTTCACGTAGTACTCGGGCTTCTCGATGTTCGCGCGGAGCGTCGGGTACATGTCCTGGCCGTTGTGCTCGATCCGGAGGAACCAGCCCATGTGGTTGATGCCCGCAACGAAGCAGTCGAGTTCATCCCGCGGCGTCCCCACGTAGCCCGCGATGAGGTCCGTGGTCGTCTGCACTCCGTGGCAGAGGCCTACGAACTCCACCTTGCTCTCGCGCCCGAGCGCCCAGCACACCATGGCCATCGGGTTCACGTAGTTGAAGAGCGTCGCCTTGGGGCAAAGCCGATCCATGTCGCGTGCGAGATCGACCATCACGGGGATCGACCGCAGCGCACGGAAGATGCCGCCCGGGCCGATCGTGTCGCCGATGCACTGGTCCACCCCGTGCTTCAGGG
>CAZCER010000204.1:2882-8224 GCA_964497385.1 uncultured Armatimonadia bacterium
GCGGAGGGCTTCCTCGCGATCAAGCGTCGAGGAGACCGTGGCCCCGAGACCGTTCTCCTGGATCACCCGGTTCAGGAAGGCCTCCATGCGCTCGAGCTTCGGCATCGTGCGGCTCATGAGCGTGAAGTGGCTGTCCTGGAGACACGGCGTCCCGAGCAAGTCGTTCATGAGGGTCTTCGTGAAGACGAGGCTCCCCGCCCCGATCAGAGCTACCTTCGGCATCTCGATCTCTCCTCGTTCCGCCGCCCTCCGCGCGGCTTCTCGCCCGACGCCCTTGACACCTTGCGGACGAGCGGGCCCAGCCGTTCTGTTTGGCTGCGCCGCCCCTCCACAGGGCTCACGGACGGGTGGGCGGCGTTCGAGCGGGGGGTGCACGAACTGAGGGTGCGCGGGCGCTGCGACGGAGCCGATGGCGTGGCCAGGCAGGGGAGCGCGAGGAGTCTGGTCGCGGCCCCACGGGACGCGGCCAGGGGCGTCTACGCCGCCCGATCAGTTCGCCGGGCCGCGCGGCCTCCCGTAGAGCCTCTCTATGCACTCGGGGCACATGCCGTGCGTGAACTCAGCGTCCGTTCGGTCGCTGATGTACGCCTCGACCTGTTGCCAGAAGCCCTGGTCGTCGCGGATCTTCTTGCAGCCGGCGCAGATGGGCACGAGTCCGCTGAGTCGCTTCACGTCCGCTAGGGCCTGCTCGAGTTGCGCGATCAGCTTCTCGCGCTGCTCCTCGGCACGCTTCCGGCGAACGATGAGCCACGCGTTCTCGGCCACGAGTGAGAGGCGGATGGCGTCGTTCTCCTCATAGGCGGTCCGCCGGTTCCCGACGCCCATAACCACGGTGACACGACCGTGCTCCACCACCGGGACCACAAGTTCGCGCACCACCGGGACGTGTCCGTCAGGCAGACCCCGGCGCCCCGGGCACGTCGCATAGTCGTTGTGGATGACCGGCTCCCGAAGGCGCAGGGCATCGAGCCAGATCCCCGCCTGCGCGACCGGATACTCGGCGCCCCGCTCGGAAACCTAACACACCGCGAGTGTGCCCTTCGACCACGTGTGCAGGCTGACGGTCTGCTCGTCCTCGTCCACGAAGTGGAAGAAGCCGATCTCGCTCCGCGTGAGCGCGATCGCCTGTTCAAGGTACATGGCGAGCACCTCGTCCGGAGACAGTCTGTCCGCGGCCTGAGAGATGGCCAGCAGGGCACGGAGGGCCGCGTGCTCGGCGTCGCCAGTGCCTACCGTCATAGCCGTCGCTCAATCCACCAGCACGGTCTGTCGGTCTCTTCACCACACCTGGCCGCCGGGTGGGGGTGTCTCTGAAGCGCGCTCGTCGCCAAGCGCCATCTAGCGCTCCATGCTTCGCCCGGAAAGCGGCCCAGCCTCTTGCCGGGGCCTGGCTCCGGCCCGACGGGGGGTGTGGCCGGCCAACCGCACCGGGGTGGCCTGGGCGCCGTGGCGCGCTACCCCAGTCTGTACAGCCCTGCTCCGTGGGGCGGGAGGCCGCGCTCGAAACGGCCGCTCACGGAGGCGGAGGCGGTGCGGCGCCAGAGATCGCGGACCTTCAACGGACCGGTGAGTCCGAGCTGGGCAAGATCCACGCCGACCGCGGCCGCGTCATCCGAGCGGTTGAAGAGAGCGACGTACGTTCCTCCCGTCGTGGGATCCTCGGCGGCCCAGACCGCTTGCGCGGCGTCGCGGCGGATCTCTCGGTTCGAACCGCTCCAGCGCTGGACCGCAAGCACCTCGGGGTTCGTGAGCAGCTTCTCGGTGAAGGCGTCGAGCTTCATCAGATCTCCGCCGAACATGAGGGGCGAGCGCGCGATGCACCAGAGGGTCATCAGCGTGGTCTGCTCGTCCTTCGTGAGGCGCGTCTCGCGCTCCACCCCGTAGCTGTCGTTCTTCCCGATCACGCCGAGGGCGAGCATGTCGAGGTCCGGCCAGTGGCCCTCACGGATGTACGGCGCCCACGGCGCCGCGGCCTCGAACGCCTGGTTCAGGGCGGCGGGATAGCCCTCCGAGCGCTCCCAGAAGTCCCAGAAGTCGGTGGTTGTGCGGTACATGTTCGAGCGCTCGGCGAGGTAGGCGGCGCGCTCGGGGCCGGACGGGCAGGGCGAGAGACTCAGCACGATCGGCCGGCCGCAGCGGTCGATCGCGTCGGCGAGGGCCTCGATGTCCGCTGCGGCGAAGGGGCCGTCGAGCAGGTTGTCGGCCTTGATGAAGTCGACGCCCCAGGAGGCATAGAGGCGGACGATGGAGTCGTAGTAGGCCTGCCCGCCGGGGTGGTCCATCCTGATGCCGTAGTTGTCGGCGTTCCAGGGGCAGACGTAGTCCGGGTCGGCGATGTCGGCGCAGGTCGCCTCCGAGCCCTCGATAGGGAGCGCACGGTCGGCGGCGACGCGCGGCACGCCGCGCATGATGTGGAGCCCGAACTTCAGGCCCTTCGAGTGGGCGTAGTCGGCGAGCGGACCGAAGCCCTTGCCGCTCTCGGCCGAGGGGAAGCGCTTCGGCGTCGGGAGGAGTCGTCCGAACTCGTCGATCCGGAAGTCCGGGTGCGGACGGAGGCCGCTCGCGGCCGAGGCCCAGAGGACCTCGTAGGGAGTGTTCGGCGGCTGCGCACCATCGGCCCAGGCGCGAGGCTCGGGCTCGTACCACTGGATGTCGATGACGATGTACTCCCAGCCGAACGGCCTGAGACGCTCGGCCATGATGTCGGCGTGGGCGCGCACCTCGTCCTCGGTGACCTGGCTTCCGAAGGAGTCCCAGCTATTCCAGCCCATCGGGGGATGGGGCGCGCGTCGCGCAATTCGCTCCTGGCGGGTCATGTTGCGGTCCCTTCACGCGCGCGCGGGCAAGTCCCCGCTGCGCTAAGGGCCATTCGGCATTGAGTTGCCGGTAGCCTCCTCGCGAGGGAGCGGGGGGAGCCGAGGAGAAGCTGCGTGTCTGGGGAGGGCGTTCGAACGGCGGAGAGGGAGCATCGGCCATGGAGACGCGTGAGCTGACAGGCGTTGCGGACCCCGCGTTCGGGGCGTGGCTCGACCTCTGGACGATGAGCTTCCCGGAGAGCGAGCGCGTGCCGCCGAGCGCGGTGCTCGGTGCTCTGTCAGGCGTGGGCGACCACTTGCTTCTCGTCGGTGAGGAGTGCGGCGAGGCCGTGGCCCTCGCGTGGTGTGAGGGCCAATGCGGCGGGCGCTCGGTGGCTCTCTGGTACCTGGCGACGGCCCCCTCAGCGCGGAACCGAGGGCTGGGGGCGAGAGCGTTCGCCGACGTGGAGCGCTATGCTCTCCGGCGCTGGCCGTCCGCGCGAGCGCTCCTTTGGGAGGTCGAGCCGCCCGACGAGGCGGACGGCCTCGCGGCTCGGCGCATCGGCTTCTACCGCCGCCTCGGGGGGCGCGTGCTCAGGGGCGAGGCGGTGGCCTACACCGTGCAGGCGAACCCGTGGTCGGAGCCGATCGCGATGCTCGTCATGGTGAAGCCGCTCGTCGACGGCGTCACCGACGACGAGGCCGTAGCGCTCTGCCGTGAGTGCTTCGGGGATGAACTGACGATGGAGGGCAGAGCCTGGCTGGAGTGAGCCCGGGTCACATCAGGCGAGCGGCCGCACCTCGATGTTCCGGAACGTCACGGCGGCTCCCTCAGCGAAGAGGAACACCCGCTCGCCATCTGACGGGTTCCGCCTGCGCGTGACCATCGTCCGGCGCCCGTCGATGCAGGCGTCGAGGATGCTCTCTCGGGTGAGGAGATCGAGCCGGAGCGGCTGGTCGAGGGCTTCGACATCGGCGATCGCGAACTCCCCGCCCTGCCACGCGGCGCCGGTCGAGTCGGGCGCGAGCCCACCGTCGCGGGGCGTGCCCCACTGCGCGCGTTCGCGACCGGGCTCGAGCTTCAGTTCGCACCCGGAGTAGCCCTCACCGCCGCCGCGCACGGTGACCCCGTACGCCGTCACTCCCGGGCCGGGCTCGATGCGCAGCGAGAGGTGCGCGTCGCTCGGCACGCCGTCGAGAGCGCAGATCGCGAGGCCGTCCGAGCCGTCGAGGGTGACCCAGCCGTCGTGTGCGGTCACGTCGCCTTGCAGCGGGAGCGGTTGCACGGCGACCGGTGCGAGCGACGCCGGGATCATTTCCGGCGCCCACGTCGTCCCGAGTCGGCCGTCCTCGGCCTGCACGAGTTCACGGAACACGATGTGCCCGCCCCAGCCGGGGTACTCGAGGAAGCCGGCCATGAGCCTGCGGTTCGCGGCGAACTCCGCGACTTTGGGGACCATGAGCCCTTCGTAGACGGTCGCGGGGATCTCCTCCCACGGCCCGATCGCGCTCCGGCTCCGCCAGAGAGCGTTGCGACCCAGGATGAAGTAGAACCACCCGTTCCACTCGAAGTGGTTGGGGCACTCGTCGCTCGTCCCCTCGCGATGGGGAGCGAACTCGCCCTCCGTGGGCGTCCAGTCTCGGAGGTTCTCCGAAGTGAACGACGTCCGGTCTCCGCGCACGAGGTGGAAGAGGCCGGTCGCCGGGTCGCGGAGCACCTCGCAGTCATGGCCTTCGACGAGGGGCACGAGGTCCTTCGCTAAGTGCACCCCGTCGTCACTCACCGCGCGGAAGATGCGGTGCCCCGTCTGCGGTTTGCCCGCGTACTCCATGCGTCCGCCGCAGTCGGTGTAGAAGACCTGGATGAAACCGTCATGGGCGATCGCGTCTCCGGTGCCCATGCTGCACTCCCACTGCCGGATGATGGGGACGGCCAGCGGGTGGTGCTCCCAGTGGATGAGGTCCCGCGTGGCGGCGTGGGCGTACTGGTGCGCGCCCTGGCCCCACTTGCTCCCGTGGTGGCGACGGTCGAACAGGTAGAAGAGATGGAAGACGCCATCATGGTAGAAGGGGATGCAGTCGCCCGCGAAGGCGTTGTGGCCCCGCGGCTTCCAGTACTGCATCGAAGCCTGCGCGGGCCCAAGGATCTCCGCATCGCGCCGGGTCACCCTCTCGGCCTCGCCCGAGATATCCTCGATCTCTTGATCCGAGAGCGCTCGGTTCCAGAGCGCAACCGTCTCGGTCCGCTCGAGGAGCGCCTCGGCCACGGTGAACGGGCCGCGGAACTGGTGGAGGGCGCCGTGGGGCCACTCCTCATCGACGAGGACTCCATCGACGAACAGCTCGAGGTTCGGGCCACGGAAGCGCACCACGACATCGACGGGTTCGGCCGCGGCCACCATGCCGAGAGGCGCACCGATCTCGAGTTTCGAGAAGTCCCTCGCGCCCGGATCGAAGCCGGTCGCTTCGAGCCAGCCGGGGAGGACGCGGCCCGGAAGCGGAGAGGTGCGCCAGGTGTAGACGAGCGCGCCGTCGCGGGCCTCGAGG
>CAZCER010000205.1:0-8209 GCA_964497385.1 uncultured Armatimonadia bacterium
GGGGGCCTGTGGGCCGTCACGGTCGATGAGTTCACCCCGGAGGAGGACCTGTTCACGCCGCACGACCCGGAGCTGCTCGGCGCGAACCTCGCGACCGCCACGCTCTCCGACCTCTTCGCGGCGGGCGCCGCACCCGCGTTCTTCCTCTCCGCGCTCGCACTTTCACGCGATGTCCCCGACCGCTTCGCCGAGGCGCTCTGCGCGGGCGCGGCCTCGGTGCTTGCGGAGGTGGGCTGCCATCTCTGCGGGGGGGATCTTAGCGTCGCCGAGACCTGGCGCTTCACCGGCGTCGCCCTCGGGCCGATCGCCTCGGGCCGCCCGCTCACGCGCGTGCTGCCGCCCGAGCCGCAGGCGCTCTGGGTCACAGGCGACCTCGGTGACGCCAATCTGGCCGCGTTCCTCGGCGCTCCCACGCCTCGGTTCGACCTGCGGCTGGACGCTGCGCGGGCCGTGCGCGGGGTCGCCACGGCCTGCACCGACACGAGCGGCGGACTGCTCGACGCCCTCTGGTGCCTCGCGTCCGTGAGCCCCGACGTACGGCTCGAACTCGACCTCGGCTGCGTGCCCCTCTGCGCCGGACTGCGCGACCTCTCCGCCGCGCGAGGCATCCCCGCGGAGGCCGGGCTCGTCGGTGGGGCCGGGGAGTACGAACTCCTCTTCGCCGCGCCGGAGAGCCTGTCCGACAGCATCCGCGCCGAACTCGATGCTCTCGCGACCTGCATCGGTCGCACCTGCCCGTCGCCGGATTCCGGCGTCTTCGTGCGGTCCGGAGCTTCCGAGCCCCACCGTATGCCCGCCCCACCGCCGTGCCCTCGTCAGGCGCGCTCCACCGAGGAGCACGTCAGCCACGTCCTTGCCTACGCGCGCTCTCTGAAGGAGGGGATCGCATGACAGCCGCACCACGCTTCGAGGACTTCGCGCCAAGGGGCGGAGGAGAAGATCTCTTCGACAAGGTCCATGCCGTCGCCGAGGCGCTCGCGGATGGGGGGCCGTCGTACGTTGAGGGTCTCGGCATCGAACTCCGCGGCCCCGTCGCCCATGAGACCCTCATCGCTGAGAGGGACGGGGAGGTGCATCCCGTCATCATGCTCGGCTCCAACAGCTACCTCTCGCTCACGACCCATCCGCGCGTCGTCGCCGCCGCCAAAGCCGCGTGTGACAGCCACGGCTACGGCATGGGCGCCGTGCCGCTCTACGCCGGCACGACCGACCTCCACCATGAACTCGAGACAGCCATCGCCGACTTCTATCACGTCGAGGACGCCGTGCTCATCCCGTCCGGTTACTCCGCCAACACGGGCGTGCTCTCCGCTCTGTGCGGGCCGGGCGACGTGATCCTGAACGACGCCTTCAACCACGCCTCGATCTTCGACGGCGTCCGCCTGTCCGGCGCCGAGGCGAAGGTCTACCTCCACCGCAACATGGAGCATCTCGAGAAGATCCTCAAGCGCCTTCCGGACACCCAGCGGGGTCGCCTCATCGCCACGGATGGCGTCTTCTCGATGGACGGCGACATCGCTCCTCTCGATGAGATCCTCCGGCTCGCCCGGACGTACGGCGCACGCGTGCTTGTCGATGAGGCGCACGCCATCGGCGTGGTCGGTCCGACCGGAAGGGGCACGGCCGAGCACTGCGGCTGCGTGGGCGAGGTCGACTGCACCATCGGCACCCTCAGCAAGGCGCCCGGCGCCGTGGGGGGATACTGCGCGGGGAGCGCGGCTCTCATCCAGTACCTGCGGCTCTATGCGCGGACGTTCTTCTTCTCAACGGCGCTGCCCCCGCCCGTGGTCGGCGGGCTCATCGAGGTCTTCCGGCTCCTCGCCGAGGACGCCGCCGGGCGCGACAAGCTTTGGGAGAACATCCACTACCTGCGGAACGGGCTCCGGACGCTCGGCTTCGACACCGGCCACAGCGAGTCGGGCGTCGTGCCCGTGATGGTCCGCGATGAGGAGAAGCTGGGGCGCTTCCACAACGACCTGCGCCGCCGAGGCGTCTTCACGAATGTCGTGACCTTCCCCGCCGTGCGCCGCAAAGACTGCCGCCTGCGCCTCTGCGTGATGAACTCGATCGCGCGCGAGGAACTCGACCGAGTGCTGAGCGTGATGGCGGAGGTGGGGCGCGAGCATGCCCTCATCTGACGCCCCCACTGCCGTCATCACCGGCGCGGCGGGCTTCATCGGGGGCTGCGTCGTCGAGGAGTTCCTTGCGCACGGCTGGCGCGTCTGCGCCCTGGTGCACCGCACCCGGAGCGCCCGGCTCGACGCGCTCGCCTCCGAGGGCAAGGTCACCATCGCCGCCGGTGACGCGGCGGACACGGCGATTGGCGACGCGCTACTGGCGGCGCTCGCCGGGCGGCGCCCGGACGCGGTCGTCCACTGCGCCGGACGCGCCTCGGACGTGGGGTGGGGGAGAGCCTTCCGGCGCGCGAACCTGGAGTCGGTCGAGCGACTCGTCGCCTTCGCGAAGGCAGAGCGGGTCCCGCGCTTCACCTTCATCTCCACGACCGACGTGTACGGGCTCGGGGACTTCCACGGAGAGACCGAGGACGAACTACCCCTCCGGAACAACACGCGGAACCCCTACCCCGAGTCGAAGATCCGCGCCGAGGAGCACATCCGGCGTGAACTCCCGCCTGAGCGCTGGTCGATCGTCCGCCCCGCGGCCGTCTGGGGAGTCGGCGACCGGACACTCACCCCGCGCATCGTGAGCTTCCTCCGCTCCTCACCGGCGATCGTCCACTTCGGGCACTGGCGCGGCGCGAACCGCTGGCCGCTTGCGCACGTGCGGAACGTCGCCGCCGCCGTGTTCCTCGCGACAACACGCCCCGAGACTGGCGGTCGTGCCATCAACGTCCTCGATGACGAGCGCACCACCGTCGACGAGTTCTACCGGCTCGTGGCCTCCGTCTACCTGCCCGGCCGCGCCTGGCGCACGGTCACGATCCCAACCTGGGCGGCGTGGCCTTTCGCCTGCGCGGTGACCGGCCTCTCGACCCTCCTGGACCTCAGCCACCCTTTCACCGACCCCTCGCTCTACGCCCTCCGCACTGTCAGCGGCGACCTCGACTTCTCAAATCAACGCTTTCGTGACTTCATGTCCGCCGCCGGCCGGAGGCTCGTCACCCGCGATGAGGCGACGGAGGAACTCAGAGCGACGACCTGAGCCCTCCGGTCACACTTGGCGCTCGGGTGGGCGAGGCCTCCGTGCCTCGCACGTACGCTGCCTCGCATTCGGACGTGCCCCATCCGCTCACCCCGAGTAGCCGGCCTGGGGTTGGCCGGCATATCGAGGGGCCGTGCAGCCGGTGTCGCCCTCCGTCCCGCTCTCCCTCGATACTGCCCGGCAGACGGCATCGGACAACCCGGGGTGAGGGCGCCCCGGAGCGCGGGCATCCTGCCCCCCTCCCTGGCAGGACGGCCCGCCCGACATGCGGAACCACCCAATGCCACGGAGAGGAGACCCCACATGCCCACACTGCTCGCGGCCGCCGCGCTCCTCGCCTCCGGCGCGCCGCCCATCACCGTCGTCGATCCCCCCATCCCCGTCGTCATCAGCACCGACTGCGGAACCGACATCGACGACGCCTGGACGGTCGCCTACGCCGCTCTGAGCCCCTCCATCGATCTCCTCGGCTGCATCGGAAACCACGCTCCGAACGACATCACCGGCCAGGTCGCGCACGACAATGTCCTCGAGGTCCTCAGCTCCGTCCTCGGGCTCGCTGACCCGCCCCCCGTAGCCGTCGGGGCTGACGGGCCCCTCCCTCAGCCGGTCGCCCCTGTCGAGACCGATGGCGTGCGGTTGCTCCTCGAGGTCTCCAAACGGTTCACACCCACCGACCGGCTCACCGTCCTCGTGACGGGTTCACACACCGACCTCGCCTCAGCCATCCTGCTCGACCCCTCCATCGTGGACCGCATGAGCGTCGTCATGATGGGGTTCGACCGGTGGCCCGAGGGCGGGGATGGCTGGAACGTCAAGAACGACGTCCCCGCCGCGCGGATCGTCTTCGAGTCGGGTGTCCCCCTAACCGTCGGCCCGGCCGACGTCTGCATGCGGCGTCTGAGCTTCACCACGGCGAGTTGCGAGGAGTACATCGGGAGCGTGGGACCCGCCGGCAGGTGGTTCGCGGACACCTTCGCCGCGTGGCCCGCCCGGCATGACGGCCCAGAGCCCACGTGGCCCATCTGGGACAACATCGTCCTCGCTCACATCCTTGGGCTCACCCGCACCCGCCAGACCCACCGGCCGCGGCTCCTTGACGACCGTTCCTTCGACCACTCGGACCCCCGGGGCAATCTCACCTGGATCGTCGACCTCGACGGCGACCGCCACTGGGCCGACTTCCGGCGGGAACTCGCTCGCCACTCGGGGCTTGCCGCGCCCGCGGACGCCGACGAGGGGTAGCTCCGCCGCATCGCGCCGCCCCCCTCGGCAGGACGCCTCGACTTGGCCGCGAAGTGGAACCCGACCCATGGCCAAGTCCGAACTCCTGCAACAGATCGTCACCGTCTCCGGGCTATCGCTCGGCACGGTGTGCATGCTGCGACGCCTGCGCGCGCCGACCGTCGTGGGTTACCTCGCCGTCGGCGTGATCTTCGGGCCCGGCGCCCTCGGCCTCGTCCGGGAGGGCCCCGGCATCGAGGCCATGGCCGAGATCGGCGTCCTCTTCCTGCTCTTCTCGACCGGCCTCAAGTTCTCGCTTCGTGACCTCGTCGCCATGCGCACGTGGGTCTTCGTCGGTGGCGGGGTCCAGGTGCTTCTGTGCCTCCTCGCTCTCACGGCGCTCGGCCCGGCGGTTGGGCTGGGGCTGCGCGGAGGGATCGTTTTCGGCTGCCTCGTGGCTCTCAGTTCCACCGCCGTCACCGCGAAGGTCCTCGAGGAACGCGGCGACCTCGCCGCCCCGCACGGCCGCTTCGGGATGAGCCTACTCCTCTTCCAGGACCTCAGCGTCGTCCCCATGGTCCTGCTCCTGCCCCTGCTCGCGGGCGGCGAGGGCGGCGTCCTGGGCGCGGGCAAGGCTCTCCTCGAGTCGCTCGGTCTGCTCGCCGCGATCCTCGTGGCCGCGCGCTTCGTCTACCCGTGGCTCATGGACCGCGTCGTCCGCACCCGCAGCACCGAGATGTTCTCCCTCACCACCGTCGCCGTCGCGCTCGGAACGGCCTACGCGATGGGCGCCGCCGGGCTCTCCCTGGAACTCGGCGCCTTCCTCGCCGGGATCGTCGTCTCCGAGACCGACTATCGCCACCAGATCCTCGACACCGTCGGGCCCTTTCGCGATGTCTTCAGCGGCCTCTTCTTCGTCTCCATCGGCATGCTTGTGGCTCCGGCCGCATGGTTCGCGGATCCCGTACTCATCTTCGGCCTGACCCTCGGAGTACTGATCCTCAAGGGCATCGTGATCGGGGGGCTCGCCCTCCTCTTCCGGCTCGGGCTCGAGGCCGCTCTCATCGTCGGCCTCGGACTCGCGCAGTTGGGGGAGTTCTCCTTCATCCTCGCCCGCCAGGCCGCAAGTCTGGAACTCCTCGACTCCGAGTGGCATCAGGTCTTTCTGTCGGTGACCGTCCTCACGATGACCACCACCCCGCTCCTCATCGCTCTCGGCCCCGTCATCGCGCGCCGCTTCCAGGGCCTCGCCCTCCGCCTCCCCGCCTCGCCCGCGGGGGACGCGCCCGTCGGCGCCGAGCGACCGCGCGACCACGTCCTCATCGTCGGCTACGGGCTCCAGGGCCGAAACGTCTCCCGCGCCCTCCGTCAGATCGATGTGCCCCACATCGTCCTCGAGGCCGACCCCCTCGCCGTCCGGTCCGCCCAAGCCGACGGAGCGCCCGTCGTCTTCGGGGACGCCCGCAAAGAGCGCGTCCTCCGCCGAGCCGGCGTCGCCGAGGCGCGCGTCCTCGTCTGCAGCGTGCCCGACCCAGCCTCCTCGCGGCAGATCGTCGCCGAGGCGCGGCGTCTCAACCCCGACCTCCACATCGCCGCCCGGACCCGCTACATCCGCGATGTCGAGGACCTCTGCGCCCTCGGCGCGGACGAGGTCCTCCCTGAGGAGTTCGAGACCGCCGTCGAGATGGTTGGGCTCGTCATGGAAACCTACGGCGCCACGAAGCGCGCCGTCGAGCGCGAGCAGGACAACATCCGCCGCGAGCACTACGGGCTGCTCCGCTCCGACGGCCAGAGCGGCGCGCCCGGACCCACGCGGCGCGGCCTCCTCGAGGAGGCTGACGTCGAGGAGGTCGCCCTCGGCTCCTCGCCGGCGGCGGCCGGGCGATCCCTCGCTGAACTCGACCTGCGCGCCCGCACCGGAGTCACCGCTCTCGGGATCGAGCGCGAAGGCCGCCTGATCGTCGCGCCGGAGCCCTCCGAGACGCTCCTCGCCGGGGACGTGCTGCTGCTTTTCGGCTCCGGCGAGAGCATCCAGGCCGCGCGCGAACTGCTCGGCGCGAACGAGGACGCATCCTCCGCGGCGGAACCATCGCGGCGCACACGCCCCTGCGAAAGGAACTGCGAATGACCTCATCCGGCTCCGCACAAGACACGCGCCGCGCCCTCAGCCTCCTCCTCACCTTGGCCCTCGCCTGCGCCATACCGCAGCACCCGGGTAGGCGGCCCGTCCCGGGGCGCACATACGCTGCCGCGCACTCCTCGGGTAGGCATCCCGGGTGGGCGAGTCGTCCCTGACTCGCAGCTACGCTGCCCCGCCCTCGCCATACCCCAGCACCCGGGTGGGCGGCCCGTCCCGGGGGCGCACCGAAGCGGCCCCCCATCCACCGAATCACGGCAGGGGAAGTCCATCCTCCATGGCGAAGTGCCTGGCAGTCGCGGTGCGCCCGCCCGACCGAAAGGACCAACCCATGACCCTCCTGCTCGCCACCGCATCGGTCCTGTTTGGGCAAGGCATGAGCGTCAGCCTCAACCTCGAGACCGCCCGCCTCGAGATAGACGACCAGGGACGCCTCGCCTCCCTCACCGACACGGCCACCGGCGCGGAGCACGCCGTCCCCGGCGAGCCCTTCTGCCAGATCGAGACTCCGGCCGGCGCGCTCTCGCCGACCCACTTCGCGTTCGCGGACGGCGTAGCGACCTTCGAGTTCGAGGGTGGCCTGCGCCTCGTCTACGGTGTCACCCTTGGCCATGGCTACATCGTCTTCGCGCTGCGCGAGATGCCGGGCGTCGCCGAGGCCGGCGCGACCGTGATCCGGCACTGCGCTCTGCGCCTGCAAGGCCCCGCCACCATCGGCGACCCCATGAACGCCTTCATCGGCGACGCCTTCGCGGTCGCGGTGATGGGCGCCGAGGTGAACGTCCGAGGCTATCCGGTCAGGCTCTCGGACGTCGAGACCGAACTCCGCGTCGAGACCTACCCCGCGCACGGACTCGCGCCGGCCGGCTTCGGCATCGTCGCCGCGCCCCGCGCCGAGTTCGAGGCGCGCATCGCCGACTTCGAGGTCGCCGCCGGGCTCCCATCGCCACGCCCGGGTGGCGTGTGGGGCAAGGTCTCTCCTGTCGCCGAGCAGAGCTACCTCTTCATGACCTCCGTCAGTGAGGCCGATGTCGACGCCATCATCGACTGGGCGAAGCGTGGCGGGTTCACGACCGTGCTCCTCGGCGAGAACTGGAGCCGGACCCACGGACATCACGAGATCAACACGGGCTACTACCCGGACGGCCTCCCCTCACTCATCCGCGCCTGTGACCGCCTCCATGGCGCGGGCCTGCGGGTCGGCCTGCACTTCCTCGGCGCGGGCGTCTACCTGAACGACCCCTACGTCACGCCCGTGCCCGATCGCCGCCTCTTCTCCGACGCCCAAGGCGAACTCAGCGCTGCGGTGGACGAGGCCGCCGAGTTTATCCCCCTTGCCACCGCGCCCACTGACTTCGCCTCCGAGGACGGGGGCTACATGGGCAAGGGCATGTACGTCCGCATCGGCGATGAGATCGTCCACTACGCCGAACTCCGCACCGAGCCGCCCTTCGGCCTCGCGCGCTGCACCCGCGGCGCGCTCGGAACCACCGCCTCCGCCCATCCCGCGGGTGAGCCCGCCCTCCACCTCATGCGCTCCTACGGCTACTTCCTCCATGACCTCGACACGACGCTCTCTGAGGAGGTCGTCGCGAACGTCTGCCGAGTCGCGAACGCCGTCAAAGCCGACATGCTCTACTTCGATGGCTCCGAACTCCTCCAGGGCGACCACTGGTACTACAACGC
>CAZCER010000206.1:0-4775 GCA_964497385.1 uncultured Armatimonadia bacterium
GGCGGCTTCCAGCTCCTTGCGCTGCAGGACTTCCCCGGCCAGCACGAGGCCCTCTGCGGGCTCCTCGACTCCTTCTGGACGACGAAGGGGATCGTCACACCCGCGGAGATGCGTGAAGTGTGTGGCCCGACCGTCCTATTGGCGCGCTTGCCTCGGTTCGTGTGGCGGAGCACCGAGACCCTCACCGCCGAGGCCCAGATCGCGCACTACGGCAAGGCGCCGCTCAAGGGCATAGCGGTCGACTGGTCGCTCACGGACGACGGGGGGGCGGTCTTCGCTCAGGGCGCGCTCCCCTCGCGCGATGTGGCGCTCGGCGAGGTCACCGACCTCGGGAGCCTCTCCGTGCCGCTCCATGCGGTGACTGAGGCTCGCCGACTGACCCTCACACTGCAAGCCGGCTCGGTGACAAACTCGTGGCCGGTCTGGGTGTACCCCGAGGAAATCAGCGAGGACGCTCCCCCCGGCGTCCGAGTCGCGACGGCCTGGATCGACGATGTGGCTGAGGCTCTTGAGCGCGGAGAGAGGGTGGCGCTTCTCCTGGACCCAGACTTCGAGGGAGAGCGCGCTGTCCCGACCCGCTTCCTGCCGGTCTTCTGGTCCTTCACGATGTTCCGCGGGCAGCACGGAACCTGTGGCGTCCTCTGCGATCCCTCGCACGCGGCTCTGGCCGGCTTCCCCACTGAGGAGCACGCGAACTGGCAGTGGTGGGAACTCCTGGAGGGCGGGAGATGCCTCGACCAGGAGGGCGCTCCCGAAGGGCTTCGGCCCATCGTCCAGGGCATCGACGACTTCCATCGCGCGCTTCGCCTTTCCGCCGTGTTCGAATGCCGCGTCGGCGAGGGGCGTCTTCTGGTCTCCTCGCTCGACCTCGTGAGCGATCTGCCGTCGCGCCCCGTGGCGCGGCAGCTTCGCCGCTCGCTCCTCGACTACTGCGCGAGCCCGGCCTTCAGCCCCTCGGTGTCCCTAACCGCCGCTGAGGCGCGCGATCTCGTTCGCGAGACGCCCGCCCTGCCGGTGCTCTCGGAACCGCCCGACCTCACGAGCGCGCGGCTGCGCGTCGCCGCCGCGGCCAACCTGGGCGAGCGGCGCGTCAGCCAGCCCTGGTCCGCGCCGACCGATGACGTGCTTGCTTGCGCCGAGGGCTACGGCTACACGGTCACGGCGACCGGCTCCTGGCTCGATGAGACCGACTCGGCCTGGCACGGCTCCACGCTCACTGTTGAGGTCTCGGCGCCCAAGGGCGTCTCCGGGACGCTTCTCGTGCACTGGGGTGACTGGAACCGACTTGGGCGACGGGGGATCGTCCGCGTCGACGGGGAGCGCTACCGCCTCGGTGGGCACGCCCCCGGTGTGTGGTCCGCCATTCCGATCACGCCGGAGCAGTCCGCCGATGGCAAAATCGTGGTCTCGGGCGAGTGCCTCGCAGGGCCCAATCTGATGGTCTCGGACGTGGCGTTCGTCGCCGAGTAGGCTCGCGCGCCGTCGGCAGAGGACGGTGGAGTGATGCGGTGGTTCAGCGGCTGGTTGGGGCTGGTGGTCTGCGTCGTCGCGACCCTGCTCCTCGGAGGCGTCATCGGGGCGCTTACGGGGGCGTCCGCCTCCGACTGGTACCAGTCCCTCCGGCGACCGTCCTGGAACCCACCCTCGGCCGTCTTCGGACCCGTGTGGAGTCTCCTCTACGTCAGCATGGGGGTCGCCCTCTGGCTCGCTTGTCGGGCTCGGCCGGAGAGCGCCTCGCTGTGTCTGGCCGTCTACGGTCTTCAGCTCGCTCTGAACCTCGTGTGGCCGATGCTGTTCTTCGGGTTGCGCAGCCCGGGCCTCGCGCTGATCGGCATCGCGCTGCTCTGGCCGGCGATCGCGTTGGCTGTGATCGTCTTCTGGCGGGCGACGCCTGCGGCCGGAGCCCTGATGCTCCCTTACCTTGCCTGGGTCAGCTTCGCTGCGTGGCTGAACGCCGCGATCTGGCGGCTGAACGCGTGATCGCCCCGCGCGTCGGGCCTACTCGGCCTCCGCGCGCCGATCCGGCCCGCGCTGTTCCAAGAGGCGCCGGATCTCGGCGAGTTCGGACTCGACCTGCCGCGCGTGCACGCTGCTCTTGAACGCGCTGATGATGAGCTTCACGGAGACCAGGAAGACGCCGGCCTCAAGAAGCATGGCCGATGTGAGCCCCTTCACGAAAAGCGCCACGATGAACAGAGCTAGGGTCACCACGATAACGACCATCGACCATGGGTCGACGTGCTTCCAAATCCAGGAACGCGGCTCCATCGCGGCGTGCTTCTCCTATCGTGGAATGGCTCCCCTGCGGGCCGTGTGCGACCCGGCCGGGGCGTTGTCGGTGCGGACAGCGGGCCCGCCGCTCAGGCCGCCTGACTCTCCTCCGCCGGCTCCGCGACCGCGCGGTAGGCGACCGCGCCGAGGAGCGCCCCGGCGATCGGCGCCACCCAGAACAGCCAGAGCTGCGCGATCGCCCAGTCGCCTACGAAAACGGCGACGCCGGTGCTTCGCGCCGGGTTCACCGATGTGTTCGTGACCGGGATGCTGATGAGATGGATCAACGTCAGGCAGAGGCCGATCGCGACAGGCGCCAAGCCCTGCGGAGCCCGTTTGTCCGTGGCGCCCATGATGACAAAGAGAAAGACCATCGTCATCACGACCTCGCAGATGAGACACGACACGAGCGAGTATCCGCCGGGAGAATGATCGGCGTAGCCGTTCGAGGCGAAGCCGCCCGATGTGCTGAACCCCGCCTTCCCGCTCGCGATCGCGAAGAGCACGCCGCCGGCGACGACGCCTCCGAGCACTTGCGCAACGATGTACGGGAGGAGCTTCCTCGCCGGGAAGCGCCCGCCGGCCCAGAGCCCAATGGACACGGCGGGATTCAGGTGACAGCCGGAGATGTGGCCGATCGCGAAGGCCATCGTCAACACCGTCAACCCAAAGGAGAGCGCCACGCCGAGCAGCCCGATCCCGACATCGGGAAACGCGGCCGCGAGCACAGCGCTCCCGCACCCACCGAGCACCAGCCAAAACGTCCCCAGAAACTCCGCGCAGTACTGCTTCATGGCATCCTCCGGATCTCGACGTCTCCGGTCGCCCGCGCAACCGGCGGGAGGCGCGAAAAGAGTGCTCAGAAGCCAGCCGCCTAGGTAGTTCACCCGGCCCGAACGGAGGCCCTCCCGCAAGCCGCCGTCTCGTCGGGGTATGGTCCTCGGGCCGCTCCTACAGCGTCCGCCGCGCCTCCGCCTCCTCGGCCAGCAGACGGAGCTTGCCGAGGTCCAGGGCGCTGATCTGACCCCAGCCCTCGATCCCGGACGCGACCGCCGGCCGAAAGCTCTCGTAGAGCCCGTAGGCGGCGTCCTCAAGCTTCTCCGGCGTGTAGGCCGCGGCCAGACGTTCCATGGCCTCTCGGACACGGACAAGATCCTCGCCGAACTTGCCTGCAAGGTACTTGCGCACCGGCCCGGGCTCGATCGGCTTGTCGCCCACCACGGCCCGAACGCCGGCCTCGGTGCTCTTCGCGCGGACGGGGCGGCCGCAGATCGTGATCCGGAACTCGTCGTCCGAGACTGCGGCGCCGGGCTCCTCCGCTGCTCTCGGCTTCGACGGGCCGTAGATCCCGAGGGACCGGCCCTTCGCCTGCGCGTTCAGGCCGGCCACCCCCTCTCCGAGCGATAGGCGCGTCTCGGGGTCATGGCCCCGCCGCTCCGCGACGACAGCGGCCCACAGCGTGAGCACGGGCGCTCGGTTGATCGCCACAAGGTCGTCGGTCATAGGCCCCTCCGCATCGCTCCGGACCCACGGGCGCACGTGGGCTGGCCTGGTTAGGCAAGCTCCTCGTAGTACCGGTCCGTCCGCGCGCGCAGATCGTCCGCGAGGGCTGCGTGGTCCGGGTCGGCGATCAGGTTGCGGGTCTCGCCCGGGTCGCGCTCGAGGTCGAAGAGCCACTCGCGGTCCGTTTCCGCTTCGAGGTACCTCCAGTACGCGTGGCGCTCGGTCCGCACTCCCTCCGACTTCGGGATGGTCGGGTGCGGGAAGATGTGCTGGTAGTACCAGTCGCGCCGCCACTCGGGGTTCAGACCTTGAGTCAGCGGGCTGAGATCGCGCCCCTGCATCGCCTCCGGGATCGGCACGCCGGCAAGAGAAAGCAGAGTCGGCGCGATGTCGATGTTGAGGGCCATCTCATCCCGCACCAGCCCGCGCGCCTCGGTCGGAACGCGCGGATCGTGGATGAGGAGCGGCACGCGGATCGACTCCTCGTGCATGTACCACTTGTCCGCCAGGCCGTGTTCGCCGAGGAAGCAGCCGTTGTCTCCCAGGAACACGATCACCGTGTTCTCCGCGAAGCCGCCGCGCGACAGCCCCTCCAGCAGCCGACCGACGGCGTCGTCCACACCGGTGATGAGGCGGTAGTACGCCTTCACCATCTCCTGGTAGGACTCCGGCGTGGCGAAGCGCATCCGCCATCGGCGGCGGGACTCGGAGTTCCGGATGAACTCCGGTTGGCGGGCGAAATGCTCCTCGGTGGCGGTCGGCGGCACGGGGATCGTGACATCGGCGTAGAGGTCGCGGTAGCGCGGGGCGTACAGGTACTGGCGCGGATCCTCGTCTTGTTGATGAGGCGCCTTGAAACTGATCGAGAGGCAGAAGGGGCGCTCAGCGGAGCAGCCCTCCAGGAACCGCACCGTGTGGTCCGCCGTGATGTCGGTCAAGTGGGGACCGTCCTCTCCCTCGGGGAAGTACCGGCCCTGGCCGCCGGAGCCCTCCCAGAAGTC
>CAZCER010000206.1:4785-8207 GCA_964497385.1 uncultured Armatimonadia bacterium
GCGGAACGTTGTCCCCCACTCCGTACTTCCCGATGAAGCCGACATGGTACCCGGACTGGCGAAGCAAGTCGGGGTAGGTTGCGTCGAGCTGCGCCGGCGAGAACGGGGTCTGGAAGTCGTGCACGCCGTGCCGCCTGGCATGCTGACCGGTGAAGACGCTCGCCCTGCTCGCGCAACAGATCGAGGTGGTGACGAACGCGTTTCGGAAGAGCGTCCCCGCATGGGCCAGACCGTCGAGGTTTGGAGTTCGGATGACGCTGTTCCCCATACAGCCGAGCGCATCCCAGCGGTGGTCGTCGGTGAGCAAGAACACGAGGTTGGGCGGGGGACCGGCCGCGGCTTCACTCCGCGCCGCCAGGAGCCCCGCGGTCGCGCCCAACGTTCCCTCAACGAACCGGCGTCGTGACATATGCATGGTCCCTCATCTCCGTGGGCGGACGGCGCCCTACTCCGCCAACCCGAAGCGAACGTCGGCGGTGATCTCTTCCCCGAACGGCACGCCGGTTCCCTCCGCATAGGCCCACGTGGGAGGCTGCGTGTACGCCGGCGTGTGCACGTCCGAGCTGAAGGCGCGCCCATCCGCGAGTTCCACGATCACGCAGAACCGCCGGATCTTGAAGAAGTCGGAGCCCGCGTTCCGGACTTTGAGCACCGTGCTCGGGGCGAGCGCCGCAATGGCCTCGGGGGTAAGTGCCACCCGGACTGCCTCACCCCACGTGCCCCCTACCTCGTCGCCCCTCCCGCTCGGCATTGAGCCGACGCTCACGCCGTTCACGAGCATCTCGCTCACGTACGGCGGGGCTGACTCGAGCCCCACGGCCTCGTACTCCACCCAGCCTCGGCGAGCGGCGCGGAGATCAGTCAGCGTGACGCCCCCAAGCTGCGCGGGGCCCGGCATGTGGCTCAGCTCGACGGGTTTGCCGTGGAGCGTCATCACAAGTGATGGGCTTGTCTCCTCGACCCGCATCTCAGCCCAGCAGGCCCAGTCGCCACTGGTGTTGTCCGCCTCGCCGCAGTCAGCGACCAGCTTGAGCCGCAAGCTCCGCCCGGCCCACGGACTCAGATCGGCCTCGAACGGCAACCAGGCATGCTCCGTTACGGTCGTCCGCCCGACCTCCGTCTCCACGCCGTCGTCTGTGACAACCAGAGCGCGGAACAGGATCCCGTCACCCGGGTCGCTCCCATCCTGCTTGCCGACCACGCACCGGAAGGCAGCATCCGGAGCCGCGGGTAGGTCCACAGGCTCGAACAGTGCGAACGCGTACCCCGTCGCGTCCATCCACGGAGGGTGCATGAAGAGCGTCGGCTTCGAGACCTCGCCGCACGCCGAGGTCGTCCGGTCGGCTCGGGCGCCGGTGTTGCCGCTCAGGGGCTGCTCATGTCCACCCCTCATGCGCTGCCCCGGAACGAAGCCCTCGGGCATCGGCGCGACCTCGACCGTCCCCAGCTCCGTCTTGAGCCACCATGTCCGTCGGAACTCCGAGGTCGGCGAGGTGACCATGAGCGGGAGTTCACGCACCGACTCTTCGGTCGGCTCATCCAGCGGGAACTCGAGCACGACCTCCTCACCCGGCGGCAGTTCGATGCGTTGGCTCCGGTCCGCAAGCCGCACCGCGACCTCTTCCGCCGAGGGAAGCCGGCTCTCCAGTGTCAGGCGGAGCTTTGCCTCACCGACTGCGCGTTCGGTCGCCGATGGGAGTTCGAGCCGGGCCTCCACCATCGGGCGGACTAGCAGGTCGACGCACCCGCCCTCGAACTCGGCGTAGAGCATTTCACCCGGCGCCGCGTCGCGCGGGACGACATACGTGTGTGCGACTGCGCCGGTGATCGTGATGACCTCGCCCGGGACGACCTCGGTCCGATCGCACCGAAGGACCACGGCCGGCGCCGGCTTGGGGGTCAGCCGGTAGCTCACGGCTCCCTCGACCGGGGCGACGTGTGCGAGGCCCCGGCAGTACCGCGTGTCCGCCGGGCCGATCTCCCGTCGGTCCATGTCCAGCGCGACGGCGTCCGCTCCACGCCCGTCGAGCGCGACGGCGATGTGTGACGTCTCGCCGTAAGGGATCACCTCGAGTGTCCCGTCGCCCTGCGGGATCGCCGCGAAGCTGCCGTCTGTCGCGGCCTTCGCGAAGCGGACGTACTGGCCACGCCCATCGAGGAACAGGTACTCCGGGGTGTCCGCGTAGTCGACACGATGGCCATCCACCTCGGTGCTCAGGACCGCCAAGCTGACGTGGTCACCGTTCAGGACGCACCCGAGGTACCCGTTCGGGCTCAACGTCAGGCCGTCCACGGACCGGACGCTCTCGGGAACGCCCAAGGAGTCGAGCACGGCTGCCGGCGCCGCGCACTGCCACGCCTCGGACGGATGCCCGTTCACGGTCGTGACCGTCCCGCCCTGATACTCCGTGCGGATCTGGGACCGTGTGTAGGCTCCCGACGCCACAGCATGCGAGGTGTCGAGCATCCGCCCACGCTCATCGGCGTATGCGATCCTCGCGACGGTGTCCGGCGCATAGCCCTTCGCGAGCTGCTGGATCATGAAGTAGCTGCGCGCCTGCCCGGGGATGCCCAGGTCTCCAACGAGGTACCCCGTGTGGCCAAACGCGACGGTCGCGGCGAGAAAGCGGTCGATGCGCGCCGCGCGCTCCTCCGGCGTCGCGCCGAGGCTCTCGCCGTACGGGTAGAACATGCTCGGCATGCCCATCCCAAACCCGATCCCGTGCGGGTGCATCTTGCGCAGGTCGAAGTCCACCAGCCACGGGCTGGTCGGCAGCCTCCCGCCCTGGTCCTGCCCGTAGTTCCCGTCGGTGAGGCCAACGTAGGTCCAGTGCGCGTTGCCCTCGCTATACACGGGACCGTCCCACGTCGCCTTCTGGTGGAGCATGATCTCGCCGTAGGCGTAGTAGGTGGCCGCGAATGTCGCGGCCCCGGGCACGCGCGCGTCGAAGTCCGTGTAGTCCCACGGCTGGACGGCGGTATGGACGTCGCAGTAGGCCGTGCTGAGGTGGAACTTCGACTGGATGATCGGCGCGAGGCGGCTCTCGAGTTCCACCGCGCGCGAGGGCTTCAGGTTGTAGCAGCGCGGCCACGCGGGACGCCACTGGCCATCGGACACGCGGCTCACGAAGTCCTCGTCCCAGTGCTCGTTAACCGGGGCGAAGTCGGTGTAGTTGTTGTAGATGCCGTACCGGAAGCCCAGGTCCTGGATGGCCTTGGCATACCAGGCCTGCGACTCGTCCCCGCCCCGACCCGGCGCGGTCCGCGTCCGCAGTGTGAAGCTCTCCCCACCATCGCGCCAGCCCGTCTCGTGGTCGGTGATGAGGACCTTCGCCATGCCGAGCCGCTCGCGTTCGGCCCAGTAGGCATAGTCGGACTGGCGGTCCGAGGCCCCGTGCGCGATCCAGACGCGCTCCGAGGTG
>CAZCER010000207.1:0-1904 GCA_964497385.1 uncultured Armatimonadia bacterium
ACGCATGGAACACCCGCTTGGGCGGGCTGTTCTCGTCGGCGAAGTAGAGGACGCGCTCCTCGATCTCCGAGATGTCGTCGCGCGTGAGCCCGGGCGAGGCGAAGAGCGTCTGGAACCCTCCGCGTCCGCTTGGCGACTGGTCGGCTTCCACGTTGATGTAGATGTGCTGGAGGGCGTCGAGTTCAGCCATCGTTGTCTCCACTCCGAGCCTGGTCGCCCGTCGGGGGAGGCGCGGCCGTCTGCACGCGCACCTCCCCGAAGAGCGACCGCAGCATGTTCGTGCGGCCCTGCGACAGTCCGGCTTCGTGGTGTACATACACCGGCATGCGGGCGTACCGCGGTCTTCGGAAAGCGTCCATGTCATTGCCGACCTGGATGCAGAAGCGCTCGATCTCGTATTCGTCCGCGCGGCGTATGACCACCTCGTCAAAGTCAAAGAGGCGCGCCGCGCGGAGCCAGTTCACCCGCGCCGCGAGGCCGTCGTACTCCACCGTCTGCAGCATTCGATCATCGAGCACGGCCACGACCCGGGTGACGCCCATCACGGGCCTTGCCGCGGTGTCACACTCGCGGCACGCCACATAGGGAGCGATGACGCGCCCGAACCCCCCGGTGACGACGCGCCTTTCGAAGCGGGTGAAGTGCAGGCCGCAGAGCATCGCCGCAAGTCGCGGCGCGAGGGCGTTCGTGGTTCGCGTGAGCGCGTCCGCGGCCGCTCGTCGGACCGAGGGGGAGGCGTCCGACAAGGCCCTCCGGAGCGGCCCGATCGCCCCGGCGGAGCCGAGGCTTCCCAGCCCCTCGCAGGCGGCGCGGCGCAGGAGGGCGTCGTGCGCCTCGAGGCTCCGCGTGAGGGGCTCGATCACTCCTTCGCCGCCGATCTGGCCCAGCGCAAGGCACACCTCGGCGTTGACGCGGGGCTCGTAGCGATCCAGAAGCGCGGTCAGCGCGGGGAGGGCGGGGCGGTGCCGCAGTTCACCCAGGGCGGCGATCGCGCACCGTCGCACGTACGACGACTCCCACGAGAGAAGCGCGACCAGAGTGGGGGCGACGCTCTGTTCGCCGAGCCTCCCGAGAGCGATGCAGGCCGCCTCGCGGACCTCCTGGACCCGATCGCCCACGACCCCCAGCAGGTCGGGCACGACCGCGCGAGACCCCACCCGAGAGAGCGCGAGGCAGGCCTCCGCGCGAACCTCCGGGTCTTTGTCGCTAAGGCGCGCGCGCAGAGCCTCGACCGCCTCCGGCCCGCCCACGGCTCCAAGCCCGCGGCACGCGCGCTGGCGCACCTGGTAGTTCCAACTCCCCAGGCGCGCGAGACACCAGCGCCGCGTTAGCCACCGGGCCGCCGCGAGCATCGCCGCTTCGCTCTCCCCTCAGCGTCGGTAAGCGAACCGCCTCACGAGCCGAAAGCCGAAGTAGAAGCGCCGCTCCTCCGGTTGCAGCGGGCGGACAACGTCCCGCAAAGGATCCCAGAGGTTCGGCTGAAATTGGGCTCTCGGGCTCCCAAGCCCGACGAAGGCGTCGCCATCGCGCACCCACTCGACCAAGCCGTCCCGGAGCATCAACACCTCGCGCATCGTCGACCACTGGCGCTCCTCGGCAAGAAGCCCAAGCACCTGTCTGGCCTCAACGCGCGCCTCCGGTGGCACGCAGTCGTGCGCGTCGTTCAGGAGGCTCACCTCCGGGGCGAACGCCTCGTACAGGGCCCTCCACTCCTCCACGGTCGGCAGGTCGTAGCCCCCCCCGAGCCATTCGGCGAAGGCGAGCGCTTCCTCGGGTTGCACCCCTGTCACGAACGCGCCCTCCAGGTTGCGCCCGCGCAGCTTGCGCAGCGGCGTCCGTGGGTTCAGGGCCAGCAGGCGTTCGTAATAGAGATCCCCGTAGCCGTTGGGTTCGGCGAGGAACTC
>CAZCER010000207.1:1914-8198 GCA_964497385.1 uncultured Armatimonadia bacterium
CTCCTCGAACTGGATCTTCGTCACCGGTACGAGATGGAACTCCACCTCGGCTTCGGGCGAGAGGCCCAGCGGGAAACCCGTCCTGTCAAACGAACACAGCATACGCGTCTCCCCCCAGCGGCGTGTACTGCGCGAACGGCTCGACGGGGGCCCAGGTCATCGAGTCGGGGTTGTAGGCGTGAACGGTTGCCCGGAGACGGTCGCGGACCGCCACCCGGTCCAGCGTCAGAGGAAGCGTGTCGGACCCGAACATACGGTAGGAGACCTCCGCCCCGGCGGCGGACAGCGCCGCGAATCCTCCGCTTGGGAGGCTCGGGTAGACGGGAACGCCCAGAATGGAGTGCCCCGCGAGACAGCGCGTGGTCTCGGCCGCATGGGTCTCGCCGCAGACAGGGCAGGTAAAGGCCTGACCCGCTCTGGCCCGCTGGAAGACCTCGCATTCCGCAGGGCTCAGAAGGCCCTCCGCCGAGGCGAGCCCGACCGCCTGGGGGGCGACGTCGTCGGTGGGAAGACGCTCGGAAGCCCCGTTGGCGCGCGTAGCCTCCGCGGTCGGGCGCTCCCCTTCGGGCGCGTGATAGCGGACCATGATGGGCGCGCGACCAAGATTCTCGCCCTCGAGAACCGCGCCCCCCGCGGAGAGAACGAGCCGTAGACCCGCGTGGTTCCAGCGGACGGGCATGAAGCCCAGCCCCGTGATGCGCAAGCGCGCGACCGGGTTGTGGATGCGCTGGACGAGTTGGGAGGGCGGGGGATCCGTCAGTTCGGTTCCCCGGCATGCGCCGCTTGCGAGGCCCTCCCTCAGCGATCGGCCGATCGAGCAGAACACGGCGCCGTCGAGCACCCGAGATTCCGACCAGTCCTCGAGATCGTAGATCGGGCCGGAGCCGACGATCACGACAGGCGGAGGCGCAGCCTCCGGCAGGACGCTCAGATTGGGAGTCAAGAGGCTTGCCCGAGTGCGGTTGGCGTCGAGCCACTCCGACGCCCGGGCGCTGAAGGCTCCGGCCGGGCGGCGTTCGCTGGACCCAAGGAAGTTGAGCGTGATCTCGGCGTCGGCCGGAAGCTCGGAGAGGACCTGCGCGACGAGCCGAGCGATCCGTTCGCGGTGCTCCGCAGCGCTCTCGGATGCATCGACGATCAGCAACGCGCGGCAACGCTCCGTGATCTCAAGCCGTAGGCCGCCCTCAACCAGCATGCGGCGCCCCGCATTCCGTCCTCACGACCACCGCGCCCGTTTCCGGCGCTACACAAGCCTCGAAGCGCACTTCACGGGCCTCCTCGTACTCCGCGCGCAGCAGCGCCCGCGCGAGCGGGACCATCACGGCGTCCTCAATCGCGTTCGTGATCCCGCGGCCTCCGAACACGGCGATCCGCGAGGCGTGCTGTTCAACGAGCCGGGCCGCAACGTCCTCGGCGAACTCGAGGCGATGGCCCTGCGCGCGGTAGCGATCCTCGAACTCCTCCCGAATCCGCTTCAGATGGGAGCGCATGATGTCGGTTCGCACCTCGCGAGACTGAATGTAGTTGAACGGCGCGATGCTGTTGCCGATCCGGTTCAGGAGTTCGGGACGCGAGATCTCATACATGAAGAAGCGTTCCACCGCCTCCGTGAAGTGCGCCGCGACGGCGCGTTTGCGCTCCTTCTCGCTGAGCGACGCGTCCCGCGCGATGGCGTCGATGGCGTCGCGCTCGTCGACCGGCAAGCCGCGCGAGTCGCTGGTGCGCGTGCCGATGTTCGAGGTGAAGATGATGACGCTCTCGGTGAAGAAGACCGTCTGCCCTCGGCTGTCGGTGAGGCGTCCCTCATCGAGAATCTGGAGGTAGATGTCCATCACCAGCGGATGCGCCTTCTCGATCTCGTCAAAGAGGATGACGCAGAACGGGTGCTCGCGCACGGCGTTCGTGAGCATCCCGCCCCGCTCGAAACCGACGTACCCGGGCGGAGAGCCGATCAGCTTCGAGACGGTGTGCTCTTCCTTGAACTCGCTCATGTCAAAGCGGAGAAACGCCTCCTCCGTGCTGAAGAGGAACTTCGCGAGCTTCTTCGCGACATAGGTCTTGCCGACGCCGGTCGGACCGGCGAAGAACAGCACCCCGCGCGGCTTCGCGCCCGCGCCGCTCGCCACGCCGGACATGCCCGCTCGCGCGAGACACAGCGTGTCGATCACCTTGCGGAGGGGCTCATCCTGCCCTTTGACGCCCTCCTCCTCGACGAACCAGGCGAGCGCTCCGCTGAGGCGCTCGATGCTGAGCGTTCCCCAGTGGTCCTCCTGCTCGCCGAGGCGGTAGCGGTTCACGAGCCTCCGGACCTCGCGCTGGCCGTGATCCGGCGCCTCCGCGATGCCGCTCGCGATGCAGTCGAGGTCGCGCAGGAAGAGGCCGTCGGTGAGGTCGGCGACGAAGCCGAGCCGAGGATGGTCCGGTCCTAGTCGATGGCCGAGATACGCGAGGCGGTCGCTCTTGCCCGGCGGCGGAATCGGCAGCACGTACGTTCTCGGGGAGTTCGCGTAGAGTTCGACGGGCACCATCGTGTCCTGCAAAGCCACCAGGATGAGCCGGTGGTTTTGGCCCATGTTCTCAATGAGCTTCTCGAGCCACAGCAGAAGCTGCGCCTCTTCCGGAGAGTAGCTCGTTCTGTACGGGACGAGCTTGTCGAGGTAGTGCAGAACGACGAGCCGGCTCTCCTCGGCCGGCGAAAGCTCCCGCAGCCACGTGGCGAGCACGCGGTCGGGCGCCGTCCGCTGCGCGGGACCTTTGGTCGGCGCGGTCGTCCCGAGTTCACCCTCTCCGGTCGGCGCGTCCGGAATGGGCGGGGGAGCGCCGGCGGAGCGAACGCGCCGTTCGTGGCCGACGGCGTCGTAGAAGACGTGTTCATGGAACGTGATCGCGGAGGCCTCGGCGAGGGCGGTCAGCACGGCGGTGAGGTTCTCGTAGACCCTGCCGTTGTCGTCAATGTAGCGGTCGCGCACATTGCCGTGGAGGATGACGACGGGCCTGTCCTCCAGCGCGTGCGCAAGGTTCCGCATCCAGACCGACACCGATTACCGTCCCCCTCGCTTTGCCGCGCGGTCCTCGGTCGCGCCGTCGGGCAGGTCCTTCTCTCCGCGCTGACGGAGAATGGGCGCCTCGCCATCCTCGCGTCGGAAAGCGGTCCGGATGCCGTAGGCCTCCTCGAGGTGCTTCGAGATCTCCGCGAAGTCGTGGAAGCAGCGCTCGTCCTCCATCTCGGAGAAACAGCGCGCCGCGTCGAGCGCGAGATCGAAGTCGATCCTGCCCTGCGTCACCGTGTCCACCGTAAACGCGATCGGGCTGCTACGGTCCTCCGGGTTCGTGTGCACGGGCGCCCCGGTCTCCGTGAAGCCCATGTCGGCGCAGACTTGGCGCAGAGCTTTGAGCAGATACAGGCGCTTCTGGTGACTCTCCTCCAGCGTGACGGCGTCCTTGGCCGCCTCGCGAACATCCTTGTCCAGCGACTCCAGCGTCTCCGAGGCCGCGTCGTACCGCCCGACCCGGACCTGTTCCCTTGCATCGCCGAGGCTCGCGCGCAGAGGGGCAAGCGAGCCCGTCCGGCCCCAGCGGCAGAGCAAGTCCTCGGCCGCGAGAAGCCGCCCCTCCGACGCCGCCACGCGCGTCTCCAGATTCCGGCGGGCCTCGTCGCCGTGCTGATTCAGGCCGATGATGAGTTCCTCCCGGAGCTTCCGCCCCTTGGCGATCATGCGCCTAAGGAGGTTCGCGACGCGCTCCACATCCTGATCGTCCGAGTCGACGGCGAGATACCCGACATCCGGGTCCTCGGTCTCGGCGAGCCAGGCCCGCGAGCCGTCGGCCTCCACCTTGGCGAGCTTCAGCTCTTCCTCGGACGCGGCGTCGATGACCCGGTGCATCGCGCCCCGAACGCCCACCAAGTCGGCCATCAGGCCGCGTATCTCGACCAGGCGACCGAGCACGAAGAGCCTCTCGGCTACGAGTTCGATCTTCGTCTGTTTCCGGCCGCTCATCGTTCGGCTCCGTCATTGACGTTCTGTCGGCCCGTCTCACATTCGTCGAAGACGCCGCAATCCATGCCCCGGTTACGCGGAGCCCTGGATCTCCACGCCGCGGAAGACGCCTCGCAGCGCGTTGAGGGTGTTGTCGCCAAGCCCGGCGCTCGCGCGAACGCGGCAGGTCATCGTCGCCCAGGTCGCCTTGCGCTCGGGGTGGGTGTCACTGGTCACGTCCACAAGGAGATGGGCGACGTCCTGGTCCGTCGCGTTGAGGATCTCGACCCGCGTGCACTCGAAGACGCGTTGACCTTCGAAGCTCTCGCTTCGCGCCAGCGCGAGCCAGTTCACCCAGAGTTCCCTTCCGACGCGGACCGGCTCCGGACCGCCGGCGGCGTCCAACGTGAGAACCACCGGGCCCTTGTGCTCATACGCGTCCCGGCTCTGCCCGCAGGAGGGGCAGGCCGCCACCTCGATCGTCTCCACCCCGGTGCGCTTCAACTCATCCGTGGGAACGGGGACCGACTTCAGTTCGAACGGGGTCCAGCAACGTCGGCAGAGGAGACCGCGCTCCGCCTTCATCCAGCGCTGGGTCTCCGAGGCCGCGATGTAGGCCGCCGTCCAGATCGCGCGCTCGTGGCGCATGGCGCCGGAGTCGGGGGGGACGGCGAGCAGGGCGGGCAGGACCTCGGCCCCGCGGAAGCCCAGGGTGTAGAACGCGCCGGCCCGCTCCGCAAGCCGGGACGAACTCAGCCGTCCGATCAGGACGTCGGTGGCGAGGTCCTTCGCCTGCCGCACGGCCTCCGCGAGTTCGCGCACCACCTCCGGCGCCTCCGGGCGGTCCATCGCATGGATCAGTTCCGCCGCCGACGGGCGCCCGTCCCACCAGAAGTACCGGTGGCGGTGGCGCAGTTCGGGCGGCAGGTCACGGCCCCAGAAGCCCCTGGGCTTGCCGCGCGGCGCTCTGGTGAGCGGAATGAGCCAGTTCCGAGGCGCGCCGAGGAACTCGCCCCAGGTCTTGGCTCGGCGCGCTCTGGCGATCCGACGGGCCGCCACCGCGGTGGGGAGCCCCAGCGTGGCCGCGACGCAAGAGAGTATCTGCGAACCCAGATCCAGGGACAGCGGGGCCAGAAACGCGAGGGGGCAGACCACGACGAAGGCCGAGGCGGCCGTTACGAGCCAAGCCGCTTTGGCGACCGCGCCGATCGCCTTCGGGCTCGGCGGGAGTTCGGAGACGCCCACCCACAGCCGCGCCGCCACGACGTCGTCCAGGCAGTAGCGCCACTCTCGAAGGAGGACGTCCTGCCAGTCGTCCTCCTCGGCCTGCCAGGGGCTCCGCTCGGGTCGCTGTTCCTCGTGCACCATGGGTGGTGTCTTCCCGCCGAGGCGCGATGCTCCTGCCGGGCGGGCCGCTCCTACAACGCCGTTACCGCCCCGAACACCTCGCGCAAGCCCTGGAGCGTGTTCTCCGTGAGTTCGCACGAGACCGCGCACTCCATCGCGCGGTAACGTTTCCTGCGAGTCTCGTCGGTGTCGTTGACTACATCGACGAGGAGGTGCCGCACCTCCTCGTCGGTCGCACGCGCGATCTCGACACGGTCGAAATCGAACAGCTCGAGGCCCTCGTAGGCTCTCCGCGCAGCACGTTGCAGCCAGTTCACACGGAGGCAGCCGCCTCGGAGGGCGGTCTCCTCGGCCATCCCCGAGTCCAGCACCGCCGCGATCGGGCCGGGCTGGTCGATCGGGTCGGCGCTTCCGAGACAGAGCGGGCAGGCCACGAAGCGGAGCCGGCGCGGGAGCGCGCCCGCGCCCCGCAGACGCCGGTAGCGTGTGAAGCACTCGGGGCACACGAAGTCGCGGGGCCTGCGCCCGAACCGCTGCACGGTCTCCCGGGCGATGTGACGCATGACTTCCCGCGCGTCCGACACCCAGGGGCCGTCGACGAGGGTGCGCGCGAGAGCGGGAAGGGCGCGCGCCCCGAGCCGCATCGCCCCCACGCGACCGGCGAGGCTCTTGACAGGGTCTTGGCTTCCGATGCAGGCGGCCGCGGTCCCCGGACCCGAGCAGTCGAGCGCGAGCACGCGGTCGGCGAGTTCGCGGGCCCAGTTCGGGGCGGCGGGGTGCGCAAGCGCCGCGAGCACCTCGCGGGGATCGGGACGCGTGCGCCACCAGGTTGCCGCCCAGCGCCTGTCATAGGCGGTCTGGGCGCTCCGCCTCGCGGTTCCCGTCTCGAACGCTCCCCGCGTGTGCATGGCGCGGTCCAGGAGCTGGAGCCACGTCCTCGCCCTCCAGAGGTGCAGGACC
>CAZCER010000208.1:0-8176 GCA_964497385.1 uncultured Armatimonadia bacterium
GCTCTGCCACCACACCGTCCATATTCCGCTCGAGGCGGAGCCCGAGCGCGCGGCTCGGCACGCGTCCTCGGCCGAGCCTGGCGCGGGCCAGTCGAACCCCACCTACGCGGCCATGATCGAGCAACTCGACGAGAACGTCGGGCGCCTCGTCGATCGGATAGACGCCCTCGGTCTCGCGGAGGAGACCCTCGTCCTGTTCCTCTCCGACAACGGCGGGCTTGTCCGCTGGTACATCGGCGACGGGCCGGTCGTGACCTCCAACGCTCCGCTCCGCGGCGAGAAGGGGACGCTGTACGAGGGGGGCGTGCGGGTCCCCATGATCGCGCGCTGGCCGGGTGCGATCCGACCGGGCGCCGAGTGCGCCGACCCGGTCGTCACCGCCGATCTGATGCCCACATTCGCGTCTCTCGCCCATGCAGGACCCCTCACGGACGTCGACGGCGTGAGCCTGGAGCCGCTCCTTCGCGGGGGCGCGACGCTTGATCGCGAGGCCATCTACTTCCACTACCCGCACTACCATCACGATACGCCGTGCGGCGCCGTCCGCGCGGCTGAGTGGAAGCTGATCGAGTGGTTCGAAGACGGACGGACCGAGTTGTACAACCTGCACGCCGATCCGGGCGAGTCACGGGATCTGTCGCGCATCATGCCCGGACGGACCGCCGAATTGCGCGCCATGCTCGGCGCGTGGCGGGAGTCGGTCGGCGCCGCCATGCCGCGTCCGAACCCGGATTACGACCCGGACCGCGCGTCCGAGTGGCACGCGCTGCCCAAGCCTTGGTGGGAGTAGCGGCAAGGGCCTGTCTCGGCGTCGACGGGGCCGTGTAAGCCGCGCCGCGCTTCCCCGCGCATGAGATCGACCGGTCTTCTGGAGGTTGCGTTCATGGTGACGGTTCTTCCGCTGGCCGCGCTTCTTGGGGGCGGCGTCCTGGCGATCGCCCAAGGCCCCGCGGACCCCCTCGCGCGCCCGAGCCCGCAGCAGTATGCGTGGCATGAGCAAGAGCGGATCATGTTCGTGTGCCTGGGCATCCCCACGTGGATGGGCGCCGAGTACGATCCCAAGGGCGACTTCGATCTGTCGCGCGTGGACCCCGCCGCCTTCGACGCCGACAAGCTGTGCGAAGCGGCCAAGCTCTGGGGCGCTCAGGAGCTGCTCCTGGTTGCGACCCATGTCGGGGGCTTCTGCTGGTGGCCGACGGAGACCACGGAGTACTGCGTCCGGAACACGCCCTGGCGCGGCGGCAAGGGCAACCTCGTCAAAGAGGTGGCCGACGCCTGCCGACGGCACGGCCTGGCGATGGGCGTCTACATCTACCCGGATGACCCGCGCTACGCCGCGGAGCCGCTCGGGCGCGGCGGCCGCACCGACGACCCCGCCAAACAGGACGAGTGGGCCGGGCTCTATCGGCGCCAGTGGGAGGAAGTCCTCGGCATCTGCGGGCCGGACATCATCCGAGAGGTGTGGTTCGACGGAGGATGCGTCATCTCCGTGAGCGACATCTTCGAGCGTCTTGCGCCCAACGCCGTGGTCTTCCAGGGACCGGACGCCTCCATCCGCTGGGTCGGCAACGAAGCGGGCACGGTGCGCGACCCGAACTGGAACACGCTCAGCCGGGCGGACCTGATCGCCGGGGCCACGCAGGAGAACAGCGCCCCCGACGGGGACGCGTGGGCGCCCGTCGAGTGCGACACCACCCTCTATGACCACAACTGGTTCTGGGCGCCCGCCAACGAGGAGCGCCGCAAGAGCCTGGCGCGGCTCATGGACCTGTACGTTCAGTCCGTCGGGCGCGGCGCGGTCCTCCTGCTGAACAGCACCCCGAACACGGATGGAGAGATCCCCGCTGGCGACATCGAGCGCTACCGTGAGTTCGGCGAGGCGATCGAGCGCAACTTCGGGCGCCCGATCGCCAAGGCGGAGGACGTCAACGGTTCCACCGTCGAGCTGAACCTGGGCCGCCCCCGTCGCGTCAACTGCACCGACCTCTGGGAGGACTACACGCTTGGTCACCGCATCCGGGCCTACGTGGTCGAGGGGCGCGCGGAAGGGCAGTGGATCAGACTCGGGGGCGGCACGGCTGTCGGGCGGCGGAAGATGGACCTGTTCGATGCGGTCACGGTGGACCGCGTCCGAGTGACGGTCACCGCCAGCGTGGGCGACCCGGTCATTCGCCGCTTCCGGGTGCATGAGGTCGACGACGCCCTCGTCCGAACCAATCTCCCCCCACTCAGCCAGGGCTGCCCAGCCACCGCCTCAAGCGTCCACAGCGCCCCTTACGAGGCGCGCTGTCTCGTCGACGGCGACCCGCGCACGCGATGGGGAACGGCGGACGGGGCCGAGGCGCCCTGGGTGGAGATAGACCTGGGCAGGCCCCGCAAGTTCGCTCGAGCCACCGCGAACGAACTCGCCGACCGAGTGGAGCGGTTCGCCATCGAGTTCCGGAACAGCCCGGACGAGCCATGGCGCGTCGCATACTCGGGCGAGCGCATCGGGGCCGTGTGGAGCGCTGACTTCCCGCGCGTGACCGGACGCTTCGTGCGCTTGCACATCGCGAGGTACAGCGGCCCCGGCGTCACTCTGTGGGAGTTCGGACTCCATGACAGGCCCGACGAGTGGGAGACCGTCGGGGAATGGAGAGGCGGCGCCGATGTCACGACCGACCTCTCCGTGGCCGTGAACGAGGCCGGCCTCTATGAGGTGCGCTTTCTGGACGAGAGGGGGCAGGCTGTCGCGGTCGATCGCGCCGTCCTGCTGCTCGAGGGCCGCGAGGCCGATGCGGCGCTCGTGACCGGAGTCGGCGCCGACACGCTGGGCGTCCTCCGGACGCAGGCCGTCGGCCCCGGCGCCTCGACCGCGCTCCGCGTCGCGCTGAACGCCGGTCCGACCAGCGGCGGGGTCGTTCAGATCCGACCGCGCTGACTTCGATCCCGGCCAGGCCGCGTCCCGAGCCGCAAGCGCGGGGCTCCTTGGGGCGATCGGCCCGTGCGTGGAATCAGCGCACTCCGCCCCGCGGGTCCGTCGGCTCGATCCGGACATCCACGGAGTTGTCCGTTACGCGCTGTAAGGTCACCGTCCGGCCCGTGAACCGGTACCGGATCTCGTCAGGGCGCCCGAGGAAAGGGCGATAGTAGCGGACCGCACGGCTCGACTGGAAGTCGTCCGTGACGACGAAGCGTCCGCGACCGTGGCGCAACGCGCGCCCCCCCCCTGTCCACTCCGGCAGACCGATGGCGGGGGCGAGTGGACCCCACACGACACAGAGCGCGCCTTCGTGAACGCAGCGTCGGACGGCCTCAGCGGTCTCGGGACTGATGTGCTTCCCGGTCAGGAACATGAGCGGGATTCCCTGGAGTCGTTCGTAGGAGACCAGGTGATCAAAGACGACGGCCCCGTTCAGCGGCACGAAGAAGCGGTGCTCGAGGCATGCCGGGTCCGTCAGGTATGAGGGGGTCATCTCCACATGGCAGCGAGGATCCGCCACCGGGTGGCGGACTGAGGGCTTGAACCAGGCAATGCCGTCAGCGCCCGTCTTCCCCCAGGTCAGCACGTTCCAAAGACCCAACCAGGCCGCCGTGTCGCGATCCGGCTTCAGGTGGGACGCCCCGTACAGCCGATCCACGCCCCAGGCCTTCTGTCCCACATCGGTATCATCGAAGCGCACGATCGCCATGGTCGGCTGGAGATCCCGGAAGGACCATGGCCGCGGGTGCGTGGGAAGGTAGCGCGTGGCGAAGTCCTTGAGCATCTCGCCGTGTGGAGCCAACTGGTACGAGCGCTCCCCCGTCCGGGTCATGAGGGCGAACGGGAGGCCCTGCCTGCCCGCCGGGTGGAGGTTGTAGCCGCAGCCTTCCAGGTAGACGACGTCGGCTCCGAGCCAGTAAGCAAGTTCCAGATTCGCGCGGACCTCCTCCGGTGGATGGCCCGGGACGGCGTTGAAGTACCACATGTCCACATCCACCCACAGGTCCCGGCCATACTGGAGCGCGGCCCCCAGACCCACGGCCAGGCTGACCGGCGAGTAGAACTCCTTGCAGATCTTCGGGCACGGCGTCATCCCGGCTCGGGCGGCGGTGTGCAGGAGCGATGGCCACACCTCCGTGGCGACCACACGCGGCGCTCCGAAGCCCAGGAGACGCTGATTCAGCTCCGTGAGCCCGGCCTCGGTGCGGGCGTCGGCGTCGAGCAGATCCCGGAAGAGCGCCGGGTCGGCGAGCAGGGGGGAAGGGTCCGGCCCACCGAACTCCGGATAGAGCAGCCGCACATGCGTGAGTTCGTCGATCACGACTCCACGGAAGGCGCTGCCCGCGTTCTGTGCCGACCGAATGCTGGCCTCGGCCGGGTCACGGTGATGGGCGTCGAGGGTGAATGGCGTCCCGAGACGCCCTGCCAGGGCCATCATCTCCGCCGTGGTCTCCGCCTCCGGGAGTTCCCAGTCCGGGCAGGTGGTCACGTAGAAGCCCACGTAACCGACTCCCATGTCGCGTAGCGCATTCTCGAGTGGCGCCTCCACAGGCACGTTGGAGGGCAGCTCGATGCCGACCATGAACGCCGGCGGCTCGGTGTTCTGTCCGCGCGCCGCAGGGCCGAATGCGACGACGAGAAGCGTGTGCGCTGCCAGGCACGTGAGTCTCTTCATGGGGCGTCTCCTCCGCTGGCACGTGCCGTCGGTGTCACTGTCCGGATCGCGTGCGTGCCCCCGGACGGCGCCGCGACCGGCATGGCCCCCCTGTTCGCCAGGACCCGGGCACACACCCTTCGGGTGCGGCGCGCGAGGGGACCAGAGCGCAAGCCCGGCAGGCCGGCGGCGGCGCGACGGGGAACCGGGGCGCACGCGACGAGGCGGCTGCGGCGAGCGCCAGGGTCGTTTGTTGAAGGGAAGCGATCGAGATGGATGCGTCCTCAGTTCTTGGCCCGACGTCGCACGGCCTGATCGCGCTCGTTGCGCTGAGCCTGGGCGCTTCCGTCGCGCAGGCCCAGCCGGCGGGCGAGTCGCAGAGATGGATCGGCGCGGCGCAAGCCGGCCGACCGCGCGTGATCGCCACGACCGACGGGGAGATCGACGACCGCTGCTCGATGGTCCGCTTCCTGCTCTACACGAACGAATGGGACGTGCGCGGGATCATCCACTCCAGCTCGTGCTACCACTGGATGGGCGATGCGGACCACCCAGCCAAAGACTGGGCCGACGTGAGTTGGCTCGACCGGCAGCTCGACGCGTACGCCGAAGTCTACCCCAACCTCGTGCGGCACGACCCCGGCTACCCTACTCCGGACTACCTGCGCGGCCAGGTGCGCCTCGGGAACGTCGCGTACGAGGGCGACATGAGCGCGCCCTCGCCCGGCTCCGACCGGATCGTCGAGGTGCTCCTCGACCCCGACCCATCGCCGGTTTGGCTGCTTGCGTGGGGCGGGGTGAACACGATCGCCCGCGCCCTGAAGTCCATCGAGGAAGACCATCCGGAGCACGTGGCCTCGGTCGCAGCCAAGGCGCGGGTCTTCCTCATCGCCGAGCAGGATCGGGTGTTCCGCGACTACCTGCTTCCTCGGTGGCCGGACGTCGAGTACCTGCTCTGCAATGCCTACGGCGCCATCGCCTACGACTGGCAGAGGATCATGTCCCCCGAGGAACAGGCCTACTTCGGCGCGACCTGGATGCGGGCGAACATCCTCGAGGACCACGGTCCCCTCTGCGCGCTCTATGAGGCCCATGGCGATGGGCGGTTCATGTCGGAGGGCGACTCGCCGGCGTTCCTGCACCTCGTGGACTGCGGACTGCGCGCCGAGGTGGATCCCTCCTGGGGTGGCTGGGGCGGGCGGTTCGAGCGCCGGGAGGGCTGGTGGGAGTCGACCCCCGCGGACCACGACGCCATCCTGCGCTGGGCTCCGTCGCTCCAGCGTGACTGGGCCTCTCGGGCCGACTGGTGCGTGACCGCGCCCGATGAGGCGAATCACCGCCCGGTCGCCGTGCTCAACGGCGACTCGTCGGGAGCCGCGCTCGCGCTCTCCGTGGACCCGGGCGAGGAGGTGCGGCTCTCCGCCTCCGGCAGCACCGACCCCGACGGCAACGCTCTCGCGTTCCGGTGGTGGACCCTCCATCCAGCGGGAGACTACTGGGCCGACATGCCCGTAGCGGACCCCCTCTCTCCCGAGGCCGTCATCCGGATCCCCGCGGACGCCGCGGGGCGCACGACTCACGTCATCCTGGAGGTCACCGATGAGGGCGACCCTCCTCTCACATCCTACCGGCGCGTCGTGCTCGAGGTCTCGGGCCAGCCGGAGCCGAGCCCCCGCGAGCGCTATCTCACCACCCCGATCACCGAGTTGCCCGGTCCGCCGGCCGATTCCGGTCCGTGGCGGTTCTTCCGAGGCTACAACCTCGGAGGGGGCGCCGTCGTCATCGACGGCAACGCCTGGGCGGCGGACGGCGCGCCCGAGGTCTCGGCGCCGCCGAGCGTGCTCGACCTACCCGACATCCCGCTGCTGCCTCCCACCGACGACGAGCGCGCCAGCATGATCCACTCCTTCAGGTGGGGCAACCCGGCGACCGTCGTCATCTCCGACGTGCCGCCCGCGACCTATGCCGTCTACGTCTACGTCTGGGAGGACAACGATTCGGAGGGTCTTACCTTCAGCATTGAGGGCCAGGTTGTGCAGAGGCGGCATGCTTCGGGCGAAAAGGGCGAGTGGCATCGGTTGGGGCCGTGGGTGGCCGAGATCACCGACGGCGCCATCGAGATCACCGGCACCGGCGGCGCCGCGAACCTGTCGGGGATCGAGTTGTGGCAAAGAACACCGTAGCGGCCTTCGCCTACCCGGCGGACGGTCGACCGATTTGAGAGCCAGTCTCACGTCGGTCTGGCGCACGCCTTACCGAAGCGCCCTACTCCGCCGGCTCGAAAACGTGGAGGTAGTCAGCCATGGGCGCGCCGATGGCCCGCAGGTCCTCGTGCGTGACCTCCACGTGCTCCGCCATCGCGGCCTCCTCCGGCGAGAGGACTAGGTCGCCGCTGTCGGACATCAGCACAATGCGGTCCCGGACCTCGGGCATCCGCCGCCGCACGCGCGCGGGCATTCCGACGCCGAAGGCCGCGTGCCAGTTCCCGCAGATCACCACCGCGATGCGGCCGCGCCCGGCATCGCTGCGCAGGAACCGGCAGAGCGCCTCGGCCATGCACTCGTCGCGAGCCATCTGGGCCTGGCGCATCGCCCGGAGCATCTCCTCCGGCATCCCTCCGTGCGTCGGCATCGCGAGCGAGAGCGCGTAGTCGTGGACGGGATCCTCGAGATCGAGCTGCTCAGGCAGCTCCGCGCGGAGTTCGGGCGAGAGACCGTTCACGCCGTCGCGCACGAGCGCCATCAACACGTCGCGGCTCACGTTCAGGCCCACCAAGGGGCTGCGGGTGGCCCGGGCCACGCTGAGGATCCCGCGGTAGTCCGGGTAGTTGCCCCACGTCGCTCCCCAGTCGATCGCGTCGGCCAGCCCACGGAACGAGGTCTCACCCGCGATATAGCGATCGACCTCGGGCTGGTGCGACCGCAGCAACTGCTCCATGCCGACGACCACCCCGCGCTCTCCGCTCGCCAGGTCGCGTAGGAGTTCCGTCTGAAGCGCGTGGTGCCGGTCGAGGGAGTGCGTCTCGCCCAGATAGACGACGTCCGCGGACGCCAAGTCCGCCACCACGTCGGCGTACGCCACGGGCTCGCCGTGGAGCATGTCCACCCACACGGCGCAGCGCTCCGGCTGAGCGGAGGCCCCCGCGGAGGACAACAGGCCCAGGACCAGGGCGCACGTGATCTCGCGTCTCACCGTAGTCGCTCTCCTTCCTCGGCGGCGCGCCAATGCGGCGCGGGCGCATTGTGCATCATCCGATGGGGCTCGGGAAGCCCAAGGGATCTCCGGTCTCCGCGGCCGGCGGCGATCTCGCCGCCCCGAACAGCGGCTCCCGCGGCGAAGGGCTGGAGAGACGAGCAGGGGAAGCCTCCCGCATGAAGAGGACTATGGCGATCTCCGGCTATGCGGCGCTCCTCTCCCTCGGCGCGGCGCTGCTCGCCGCAAGCCCCGGCCGCGCGCAGGACGACGACGGTCTGATGCTCTGGTGGCCGCTCAACGGCGATCTCCTCGATTCGTCCGGCGAGGGCCACGACGGCGCAGCCGCAGGGGCCATCTCGTTCGCC
>CAZCER010000209.1:0-8172 GCA_964497385.1 uncultured Armatimonadia bacterium
CCCAGGCGATGAGCTGCTCCGGAGAGTAGCCCGAGAGGAGCTTATCGAGGATCAGGTCCGCCTGCACGTACTCGATCCCCAGGTCGCCCTCGTCGGTCTGACCGGAGATCAGATCCGCCGACGGGGGCTTCGAGACGATCGGCTCCGGCACTCCGAGATGCCGAGCGAGTTGCCAGACTTGAGTCTTGAAGAGGTCGCCGAGCGGGTTCAAGGGCGGGGCGTCGTCCCCATGCCAGGTGAAGTACCCGAACATGCGCTCCGTCTTGTTCCCGGTGCCCAGGGGGATGGCCTTGAGCTTGAACGCTTGGTCGAAGAGCACGATCATCCGCGTGCGCGCGCAGACGTTTCCGCGCCGGTGCGGGGAGCACTCGTCCGGGTCCCGCCCGAGGAGCCCGTCCACGGCGTCCGTGATCGGATAGAGCGTCGCGCGGACGCCCAGGTCCTTCACCACGAGCTGGGCGTCATCGTAGCTCCGCTGCGAACTCGACTTGTAGGGCATCATGAAAACGTGCACGTTCGCGGCGCCGAACGCCCGAGCCGCGAGATACGTGGTCACCGCCGAGTCGACGCCCCCGGAGAGCCCGACGACGGCGCGCTCGAAGCCCCGCCTGAGCGTCGCCTCGTCCCGCAGGAACTCCACGAGCCACCTCTCCACGAGCGCGCAGTTCAGCGCCAGGCACGATGGGTCGCGCGGGTCCTCGCGCGGGGTGACGATCGGATCGCTCCAAGGGGATGCGGCCACGGTGGTTCCTCTCAACTCAGCGGGCGAGGTCGAACTGCCCGGCGAGCACACTGAACGACTCCACGAGGTTCGCCGCGAGCGGGAGCCGGAGGCGCGCGATGCCGACCTCGTCCATGGAGATGTCGGTCAGGATCATGCGCTCCTCGAGAAGCGGGCCCTCGGACAGCAGGTCGCCGTTCGGACGATGGACCGTCGAGCATCCCGCGAAGCCCTTGCCTCCCTCGAAGCCCACGAGGTCGGTTCGCACCACGAAGCACCCGTGCTCCTCCGCGATCCAACTGCAGATGTCGGCCCAGCGGCGGACGTTGCGCGGCGCGTCTCCGTCGAGGCCGCGCCCCGGCGAGGCGCTCGGGATGAGGATGATCTGCGCCCCGTGCACAGCCGCGAGGACCGAGGTGATCGAGTGCCAGGCGTCCTCGCAGATCAAGGTCGCCACCGCGCCCACGGAGGACGTGCAGCACTCGACCGCCCTCCCGCGCGTCACATAGCGGTCCTCGTCGAACACGCCGTAACTCGGCAGGAAGACCTTGCGGTGGACGTGCAGCAGGGCCGAGGAAGCCTCGTCCGGCCCAAGCCGCGCATGAAGCGCCGAGTTGTAGATGGCCCCGGCGTCCCGCTCGTAGAACCCGAGCGAGACCTCCATCGTCTCCCCCGGGCAGGTCTCGGAGAACCGCCGCCGCAGCTCGTGGTACACCACGTCGGCCGGCGTCGCGACCTCCTCGACGCCGCCCATCAGGAAGTACCCCGTAAGCGAGGCCTCCGGGAAACACGCCAGCGCCGCGCCGGCCGCGCGCGCGGCCCCGAGGGCCTCGACGACCCGCGTCAGGTTGGCCTCGACATCGGCCTTTCTTGGGCGCAGTTGCACCTGCGCCAGCCGCCACTGCATCCCTGGCTGACTCCTCTGGCCGCCCGGTCCGTCCATGCGTCGCGCCTTGACGGAGCGCGGGGTTCTCGTGGATTCTGTCGGTAAGCGTTCCGATCCGAATGGAGCGGTTCGCCTTCCGTCTTCCGTGTCCTGCGAAGGGACCGTCGCGGGGGCGCGTGCGGACCGCGGTCCGAGACTCGTCCACGCATGCCGGGTAGGGTGAAGCATGTCAAAGTGGGGTTACCTGTTCGCGGCCCTTGGGCTCCTCGTCCTTGGCGGGGCCATCGGCGTGTGGGGAGGCTTCTTGGTCAGTGAGCGGAGCGCCGGCGGCGCCATGCGGGATCTCCTCGGAGTCCCGGTGCGGCGGCACGTCGACCGCGAGGCGCGCGGACCTCAGAGGCCGTCGGAGGCCGTCCCCGCTCCGTCCTCGGCCCTGGGCTCGGTCAACCCGCCCGGCGCGCCGTTCGAGTCCCTCGCAGATCTCGTCGAGGACTGCCGCCCCGCCGTCTTCGCGGTCGGCCTCCAGGTCAGCCGCGATGAGGTCGCCGCGATGCTCCGGCGACTCGGCATGCCCCAGGGCTCCGCGAGGCCGGAGGAGGAAGCCGACCCCGCCGCGCCGGAGCACGCCTTTCTGCCCCTGGGGTCGGGTTTCGCCATCGACGCCACCGGCGTCTTCGTCACGAACAACCATGTTGTGGCGCAGATGGGCGAGTGGCCGCAGGCCCAGCCGGCCGTGCGCGACATGAACGGCGAGACCCACCCGGTGAGCATCGTCGGCGTGGATCAGGAGACCGACCTGGCCGCCCTCCGGGCTGAGACCGCCGGCGATTTCGCGGTGCTCTCGTGGGGAGATTCCGACAAAGCCCGGATCGGCGACTACGTGGTCGCGATCGGGAGTCCGTTCGGACTCGAGTCCACGGTGACGCAGGGCATCATCAGCGCGAAAGGTCGGCAAGACGTTACGCCCTCGAACCCCTTCGCCCGAACCTACGACGACTTCCTTCAAACCGACGCCGCCATCAACCCCGGCAACTCCGGCGGGCCCCTGATCGCGCTCGACGGCCAGGTGATCGGGATCAACACCTCGATCCAGACGGATACGCCCGACCCGACTCAGGCCGGCTCCATCGGCATCGGGTTCGCGGTGCCCTCGACGGTCGCGTCCTTCGTCGTCGACCAGCTCGTGCGCAACGGACGCGTGGTCCGCGGCTACATCGGCGTCGAGCTGCCCAAGGCCGACCGCGAGCGCGAACTTGGAACCTACGGCCGCGGCGCCATCGTCAGCACGGTCGTCGACGACAAGCCCGCCGACCGCGCCGGTCTCCGCCCCAACGATCTCGTGACCGAACTCGACGGCCGCACGATCACCTGCGCCAAAGACCTGATCGACGCGGTGGCCGTCGAGGAGCCGGGCAAGTCCCTGCCTCTCGTCTATGAGCGCGATGGGGAGGCGTTTGAGACCCGCATCACCGTCGCCGAGCGCCCCTCGATCGACGATCTGGCGGGCTCCACCCGGTCGGAGGAAGAAGTCGAGGAATCCCTGCTCGAGCAACTTCGTGAGGACCTCGGCGCCCTGGAAAGCGAGTAGGGGAGAGAGGACTGCGGCGTCCGGACGCGCGCCGCGGCTACCGGTCCACCTCGCCGAGCACGATGTCGATGGAGCCGATGCAAGCAACGAGGTCGGCCAAGAGCGTCCCGCGGGTCATCGCGGGGAGCGCCTGCAGGTTCAGGAAGCTCGGCGGCCGGACGCGCATGCGCAACGGCTTGTTCCCGCCGTCCGAGACCACGTAGAAGCCGATCTCGCCCTTGGGGCTTTCGACCGGAACGTAGGCCTGCCCGGGAGGCGGCGCGTAGCCGTTGTAGATGATCCAGAAGTGGTGGATCAGAGCGTGCATGTCCTTGTGGAGCGTGTCTCGGGGGGGCAGGGCGACGCGTCGGTCCTCCGTCATCCAGCGCCCCGTCGGCAGGTTCTCCACCGCCTGGCGGCAGATTCGGTGGCTCTCGGCCATCTCGTCCATGCGGTTCAGGTAACGGTCGTAGCAGTCGCATCCCTCACGCACGGGCACGTCGAACTCGAAGTCCTGGTAGGACGAGTACGGCTCTGACTTGCGCACATCCTGGTCGATGCCGGCCGCGCGCGCGAGGGGCCCGGTGACCCCGTAGGCGTCGCAGGTCTCGGCGTCGAGAATCCCCACTCCTTTCAGGCGCGCCCGCCAGATGGGGTTCTTCGTGAGCAGACGATGGTAGTCCGCCAGCCGCGATGGAAAGACGTCGAGGAAGGCCTTCACCTTGGGCAGGAACGTCTTCTCGTTCACATCGCACCAAAGCCCGCCGGGCGTCATGTACGAGGGATTCATGCGCTGGCCGGCGACCTCGTCAAACGCGTCCAGGATCATCTCGCGTTCGCGGAAGCACCAGAAGAAGATGGTCATCGCGCCGAGGTCGAGTCCATGCGTTCCGAGCCAGACCAGGTGGCTGTTGATCCTGGAGAGTTCCGCGAGCAGCACCCGCGCGCACTGAGCGCGCGGCGGAACCTCGATCCCCAGCAGCGCCTCCACCGAGAGGCAGTACGCCAGGTTGCTGGTCATCGGCGACAGGTAGTCCATGCGGTCGGTGATGGGCGTGACCTGGTAGTACAGCTTCGACTCCGCCTGCTTCTCCATGCCGGAGTGCAGGAACCCGATCTCCGGCTGCACATCGACGATCGTTTCCCCGTCGAGGGTCACCAGGAGATGCAGCACCCCGTGGGTGGACGGGTGCTGGGGGCCCATGTGCACGCTGAGGGTGCGGCGCCCCGACGCGTCCACGCCGAGGTCCTCATAGAAGAGCGGCTCGGGGGCCGCTTGGTCGGGTTTTGGCTTCGCGGTCATCGTCGCCCTGGTCTCCTGGGTCTAGCGAACCCGGAACCGATGCCCGAACGTGGGCTCCGGATCCTCGGGCCTCCGAACCTGCCGGTGTCCCCCGCGAAGGGGAAACTCCTTGCGCAGCGGATGGCCGTCGTAGTCGTCGGGGAGTTCGATCCGGCGTGGATCGGGATGCCCCGCGAACCGGAGCCCCATGAGATCGCAGACCTCGCGCTCGAGCCAGTTCGCGCCGGGGAACACCTCGGTCACGGTCGGGACCACTTCGTCGCCCTCGGGCGCGCCGACGATCAGCCGGAGCCGCGCGTTGCACGTTCGGGAGCGCACCGAGTAGACCACCTCGAACCGCGGCTCTCGGCCGCTTGAGCCGTAGTCCACCGCCGTCAGGTCCACCAGGGTCCGAAAGGCGTACTCCGGCGCGTCGCGCAAGAGACGCAGCGCCTCGACGATCGCGTCGCGCTCCAGCGTGACGACCACGGCCCCGTGCTCCTCGCGGGACTCGAGAACGGCGGCCCCCAGATGCTTCCGGAGACGTCCGACGGCCGCCTCCGCCGCTTCACGACGGGGGCCCGAGAGATCGTTCACGCTCCCGCCTCCTCGACGCGCGGCTCGGGGCCGGCCCAGAGAGGCGTCGGCCTGCCGCGCGAACTCGCCGGCGGCTCACCCCGACGGATCTTCTCATGCAGCATCAGGATGCCGTTCACGAGCATCTCCGGCCTCGGCGGGCAACCGGGCACGTACACGTCCACCGGGATGTAGTTGTCCACTCCCTGGACGATCGCGTAGTTGTCAAACGGCCCCCCGCACGACGCGCACGCGCCCATGGCGATCACCCAGCGGGGATCGGCCATCTGCTCGTGGAGGCGCTGCACGACCGGCGCCATCTTCAGGGAGACCCGGCCCGAGACGATCATCAGGTCGGCCTGGCGCGGCGACGGGCGGAAGACCTCCATCCCGAAGCGCGCGAGGTCGATGCGGCCGGCGGTCGCGGCCATCATCTCAATCGCGCAACAGGCGAGACCGAAGGTGAGGGGCCAGACGGAGTAGCTGCGCGCGAGATCCACCGCCCGCTCCACCGTCGAGAGCACGATGCCTCCCGCGCCCGGCGGGACGGGCCGAGCCTCGTCTACTCCCACTCGAGGCCCCCTCTCCGCCACTCATAGACAAACCCGATCGCGAGCGCCGCCACGAACGCCAGCATGGCCCCGAAGGCGTAGACGCGGACCGCCTCGCCGGGCGTCGTCCGCTGGAACCAAGCCACCCACGGATAGAGGAAGGCCAACTCGACGTCGAAAAGCATGAAGAGCACGGCGACCGCGTAGAAGCGCACCGGCAAACGCCGCCCCAAGCCCTCCCCTTGCGGCAGGCCGCACTCGTAGGGCGCGTCCTTCAACGCTCCCTTCCTCCGCGGGCCCAGCAGTCCGGGCGCGAGCACGACGACGCACGCGATGACGACCGCGAAGACTCCCATGACGAGTACGGGTATGTAGGCGGACATGCCGACTTGGTTCTCCGACGGGGGCCCGCACCCTTCCGGTGAGAGGGAATCGCGACCTACCGACCGAACCCCGCGCAAGTTGACCCACCCCTAGGCGGGGGCTAGAATACGACCGGAATCTCACCAACCCCTGGTCGCGTTTGCGTTCCTCTCGCGAAGGGCAATACATGTACGCACGGTCTCTGTCAGGTTGATGGCTACCGCAGTTCGTGACACCCTAGTGGGAGCCTTGTGACGAGCGTGCCCAATGGAGGTTGTTCGGTTAATGGCGTCCGAGGAGCTTTCCTTCCTGCACCGGCACCGCGCCGCGATCCTTAAGCGCTGGAAGGAGCACATCCGACAAAGCGTCAGTCCCGACTTCTTCAGCGGTGAGAGCCTCGTTACGGACGACCTCCTCGGAGCCCTCTACAACCACATCCTCGACGCGCTCGACCAGAACCACTTCCACGAACTGAACCGCACCTTCGACGCCTTGGTCGACCGCGGCTACTCGCGCTTCATCGGCATCTCGGACGTGACCGGGCTTCTCTTCGGCTTCATCCATGCGACCGACGCCGCTCTTGAGTCGCAGGCCGCCGACTCGCCCGCGCATCAGTACCTAGCCAAAGCCCTCGGCCGGTTCCACACCGACCTCCGGAAAGTGTATTCCGAACGCATCGGCCGACAGGCCGAGGAGATCCTCCGGCAGCATCGCGACCACGTCCTCGCCAAGTGGCGCAGGCACCTGCCGACCGAGGCCGTCAGCACCCACTTCACCGTGCTGGGGCGCTCGGAGGTCGCGGAGTTCGTCGAGGACACCTTCGAGATCACCTGCGACATGCTGCTCGGCGACGAGGACGCGAAGACCCAGATCCTCGACTCCTCCGGACTGCCCAAGACCAAGCTGGCCGCCTATCTCGACAAGCAGACCGACTACCTCGAGCCGCGCGGCTTCGCGATCTCGAGCATCGAGCGCGCGATCATGCACCTCGAGGAGATCGCCGAGCCGATCCTCTTCACGCAGCTCCATGGGCTCGTCTCCGATTACCGCAAAGCCATGTGGGTGCTCGGAGCCGCCATCAAGCGCCTCGCCCTCGCCTTCAGCGAGCACTACAACCAGCGCATGATGAACAACTACTACGAGGAAGTCTCGAAGATGCTCCACCGGATCAAGAACAAGATCACTCCGGCGCAGACGGGGCTTCAGACGATTCTTCCGCAGGAGTTCTACGGACGCGAGCAGGAGGGCATGCTCCTCGGCGTCGACGACGCCCATCTCCTCGAGGAACTCGTGAGCGCCGTGATCGACTTCGTCGAGAGCGCCGAGGACATCGAGGCGGCGCTCCAGGGCGCCGGTCTCGCCGAGGCCGCCGGGCGCGTCCAGGCCGTCGCCTCCCTCGTCCGGAACCGTCGCGACGACGTCGACGGCGCCCACTCCAAGCTCGGGCTGATCGAGATCGTCGATGAGTTCATCCGCGACGCGCTCGAGGCCGCGGAGCTGTCCACCGCGCTCGCGAAGGACCTCCAGGAGGTCCAGAACGATCTCGTGCGCCGCGAGCCGCCGGTCTGGGAGCCAATCCTGATCAACGACCTCGTGCGCCGGGCTTTCGAGGAGTCGCAGGTCGACGCCCGGGTGAAAGGCCTCGACTACGTTCTGACCGTCGACGAGCAGGAAGCGTACATCTTCGGGATCGACCGGCAGATTAGCCAGCCGTTCGCCCAGGTCATCAACAACGCCATCAAGTACACGCCCGCGCCGCCCTCCAACGGCGTCGCCAACGGGAACTCGAACGGGAGCGCGAACGGCGCCGCCGAGACGGTGGACCTGTCCCACCATCGCGTCACGGTGACCCTGACAGTGGAGGAGAGTTCGGTCCTCTTCGCGTGTCAGGACTCGGGGATCGGGATTCCCGAGGGCGAGGAGGAACTCGTCTTCGCCCTCTGCGAGCGCTGCTCCAACGCCAAAGACTTCAACAAGCAGGGGTCCGGGACGGGGCTCTACCAGGATCGCAAGATCGTGGAGCAGCACAACGGGAAGATCTGGGTCGAGTCACCCGGAGCGGGGCAGGGGAGCACCTTCTACATCCGCCTGCCTCGGTACGAGGTCGAGGAGCAGATCGCCCCGGCCGCTCTGTAGCGAGCCTTGCGCGGATGGCGCATTCGCGTGGGGTTCGGAGGGGCCGCATGGGGAGGGACCCGCTCATCCCGAGTAGGCGCGGGCTTTGCG
>CAZCER010000210.1:0-8165 GCA_964497385.1 uncultured Armatimonadia bacterium
CTTCTGCAACGCCGGGGTCGTCCTCGACCGCATGTCTGTGGAGGGCGGGAGCATCGTCCTTCCGGATGGGATGCGGTACCGGGCGCTCGTGCTTCCCGCCTCGGGCGAGATGACTCCGGAGGTGGTTCGGAAGGTCGCCGCGTTGGTCCGTGACGGCGCCACAGTGATCGGTCCTCGCCCGGCGGCTTCCCCGAGCCTGGAGGGCTACCCCGAATGCGACGCCGAAATCGAGGCGCTTGCCGCTGAGGTGTGGGGCGCGTGCGACGGCAAGACGGTGACCGAGAACACCTACGGCCAAGGCCGCGTCATATGGGGCAAACCCATAGCCGACGCGTTCGCGGAGTGGGGCCTCGGCCCGGACTTCGAGGCAACCACCGGTGACGCACCCGCCATGGCAGCGTGCATCCATCGGACGATCGGTGACGCCGAGATCTACTTCGTCTCGAGCCAGGCCGGGCGCGCGACCTCGATGGACTGCCGTTTCCGCATCGAGGGCCGCCAGCCCGAACTCTGGCATCCCGAGACCGGCGTGATCGAGGACGCCCCGGCGTTCCGCACCGAGGACGGCGTCACGGAGGTCCCGCTCCGCTTCGAGCCGGCGGAGTCCGTTTTCGTCGTGTTCCGGCGTCCGCTCGAAGACACCGATCCCTTCGTCGATGTCACCCGTGACGGCGAGTCGCTCTTCACAACGCCCTCCGCTCCGGGCCTCGAACTCGAGGTCCGCAGCGCGGTCTACGGCGTCTTCACGAGCCAGCTCGCGGACATGGTCGATGTGACCGAGCAGCTCCGCGCGGCCGTCGCCGACAACCGGCTCGACATCGCGGCCACCAACGCGATCGCGGGCGATCCGGCTCAGAACGTCGTCAAGGAACTCCGTGTGGACTACACCGTCGGCGGCGAGGCGCGCACCAAGACCGTCGCCGAGAACGCCCGGCTGGTTCTGCCCGACCCGGCCGATGCGGGACTCGGCGAGTTGGTGATCGCACGGGCGCTCTACGGCGTGATCCCCGCGACGCTGCCCGATGCCGACGACAGGCCCGTCGTGGATGTGACGGACGTGATCCGCGGCATGGTGGCGGACAACGCGGTTACCTTCAGAGCGGACAACAGCCTGGCCGGAGACCCCGCGAACCTGGTGCCGAAGCAGTTTCGGCTTGAGTACGCACTGGGTGGGGACGTCTACTCGCGAATGTTCAATGAGAACGCCGTCGTCTCGCTCCCCATGGGAACGGAGCGCGCGTATCTGGCCGCCGTGCCGCCGTGCGAGAGGGTGACCGTACGCGAAGACGGTGCGGTCGCGGTGACGGCGTGGGCTTCGGCCGAGTACGCGGGCGTGATGGGTTCGGGGGCGAACACCGCGGCGGCGGATGCGGCGCCCCCCGCGCCGGTCGAGCTGACCGGGCCGTGGACCGTCCACTTCCCGCCCGGTCTCGGGGCGCCGGACCAGGCGCGGTTCGACGCCCTCACCTCATGGACCGAGAGCGCGGACGACGGCATTCGCTACTTCTCGGGCACGGCGACCTACACGAAGGAGTTCGACCTGCCCGAGAACGGACTCGCGGAGAACGAGCGCATGCTCCTCGACCTGGGCGTCGTCCGCGAGATCGCCGAGGTGCGCCTCAATGGTGTGGACCTCGGGATCCTCTGGAAGCCGCCCTTTCACGTGGACATCACCGATACCGCGAAGCCGGGCCGGAACTCCCTGGAGGTCCGTGTGACGAATCTCTGGCCGAACCGCCTCATCGGAGACGAGCAGCTTCCCGCCGATGTCGACTACTCGGCCGGTGGTCCGCCGGAGTCCTGGCCGGAGTGGGTGCTCGAGGGTACGCAGAGGCCGGAGTCCGGCCGCGTCGCCTTCCCGGCGTGGAAGCACTACGATGGGAACGCGCCGCTCCTTGACTCCGGTCTGCTGGGCCCGGTTCGCGTCTGGTTCGGCGAGACGGTAGTGCTTGAGCCCTAACGAGGAGAGGACGACCATGACCTCAATCACCGGACGCGCGGCGGTGCTCGCGCCGCTCTGCCTCATCACGTGCACGGCCGTCTTGGCCCAGCCCCAGGAGGGGCTGCCAGCGGGAGTGACCGAGACCCGGATCCCTCTCGATCAGCCTCTGCCCGAGTCCGGCGGCGGGTTCTTCGCTCACGACCTCGACGGCGACGGCGCGCGGGACCTCGTCGTCACAAGCGAAGGCCACATCGGGGCTTACACGGTCTCGGGAGAGCGCCTATGGGTGCACGAGACCGCGATCTACCTCTGGGACTACACCCACCACCCCAGCGCCATCGCCGGCGACCTCGACGGGGACGGCGCTCAGGAGATCGCCTACCTTACTCCGGAGCGCGACATCGCGATCCTGGATGCGGCGACTGGTGAGCCTGAGAAGACGCTCGAGGTTGGTGGCGAGGCGGTGGCGATCGCCATCGCCGATCTCCGAGGCGAGGGCGACCGCGACATCCTCGTCCAGTACAGCCAGACCGAGGTCGCGGCGATCCGCGCCGACACGGGTGAGTTGCTCTGGGAGACGGGCGAGTACAAGGGGATCGAACACAGCCCGCTTCGCCAGGCCGACCTCGACGGGGACGGTCTCGACGAGGTCGCCGGGGCCGCGATCATCGATCACGATGGGTCGATCCTGTCGCCCTACGACCTGGGTGACACCTACAGGAGCATGGACAGCATCGTCATCGCCGACGTGGTCCCCGGGCTCCCGCTCGAGGTCGGCCTCGCGGAGCAGCGCGGGGCGAACTCGCATACGGTGGTCGTCGCCCCTGACCACGTCGTCTTCCGGACGTTGAACCCCTGGGACTGGGAGGACCCGGACAAGCTTGCGATCGGCGACTTCGACGCTGCTCGGCCGGGGCTCGAGGTCTTCAACCGCTCCTCAGGCGGCGACGGCACGACCCCGCGTGGGGACGACGAGGAGCACGCGAGCGAGGAGGCGCCCTGGGTGCTCGACGCCACGGGCGAACTCCTCAGCAAGTACTACGTGAATGACCGGAAGCCCGACTGGTGGACCGGACACGGCATCGAGGAGATCTGCCGGCTCGATTGGGACGGCGACGCCGTGGATGAACTGGTCGGTAAGGAGCGCCACAAGAACGGCGCTGGCTGCATCTTCGACGCGCTGACCGGAAAGTTCCGCGTTGTCTTCCCCGCGCGAGCGATGCTCATCTACGCGGCGGACATGCTTGGAGACAGCCGGGAGGAGGTTGCCATCCTCGATGCGTCGGGTACGCTGCGTGTGCTCTCGAACGCGGCCCCCAACCCGCATCCGGAGAGGCCGTCGCCCTGGGCCGCTCAGCACTACGCCCGGCAGAAGCAGAACTGGAACTACTACTCGCCGTAGGGGCGCGGTCGCGCGGCACGGGTCGCGCAAGCAGGGCCCCTATTGGCTGCCCACTCCGTGTGTGCGCGTGGCGATCGTGTAGACGCTCGTGCTCGCCGTGATGAAGAGCGTGTGCATGTCGCGCCCGCCGAAGCAGACGTTCGCGGTCCAGGGCTCCGGGACGCGGATGTGCTCGATCCGCTCGCCCGTCGGGCTGAAGACGATCACGCCATCGCCCGTGAGGTACACGTTGCCCTCATTGTCGATGGACATGCCGTCCGAGCCCGTCGTGCAGAGGAGCCGCTTGTTCGCGAGCGTGCCGTCGGCGGCGATGTCGTAGGCGTAGGTCTTGCCGTCGCCGATATCCGCCACATAGAGCGTCTTCCCGTCCGGCGTCCCGATCACCCCATTCGGCTGCACGAGGTCATCCACGACGCGCACGAGGTCGCCTCCGCCCGGCGGGAGGTAGTAGACGGCCTCGACATCCTGCTCCTTCGGCCCGCGGTCCCAGTAGTCACGCGCGTAGTAGGGGTCTGTAAGGTACGCTCCGCCGTCCGGGGCGACCCACACGTCGTTCGGGCCGTTCAGGAGCTTCCCGTCGTAGTTGTCGGCAACCACCGTGTGGGCGCCGTCGAGGTCGAAGATCCAGAGTTCGTTCGCGAGGTCCGCGCAGGCCCACAGGCGTCCATCGGCGTCGAAGCAGAGCCCGTTCGAGCGCCCGGTCCCCTCGAGGAAGAGCGACACGCCTTCGTCGGGCGTCCACAGGTGAATGCGGTCGTTCGGCTGGTCGGTGAAGTACACGTTCCCGTCGGCGTCGGACGCGGGTCCTTCAGTGAACGCGAAGTTCGAAGCGACCTTCACCAGAGCGGCGTCCGGCGCGACCGGGCTCTCGGCGGCGAGGCAGACCGAGGACGGGATGGTCAGGAAGAGCAGGTTGGTCAACACAGATACGGCTCCTCTCGCGCACACAGATGAACCGGACAAAGATCCGAGTGGCCCCGGCCGGCTTCCACTGGGCCTTGCCCAAGTGGCGTATGGAGGGGCCCGAAACCGGCGCAATACTCGGGATACGCCGTCCGGCCGTTGCGAGGCATTGGTCTGAATGGGGCCGGTTGGGGTCCCTCCCGCTCCGCCCTTCGTCACGCCGACCACACATCGGTCTGCGGCTCAGGGCAGGCGGGGCCCTCCCCATGCGGCCCCTCCGACCCCACGTCAACTGCCCCTTCTACGCAAGGCTCCTAGTACTCCACTCCGCGCGTTGCGGTCTCGCCTTTGTCAAACGGGTGCTTCACGCACTTCATCTCGGTGACCGTGTCGGCCATCCCGAGCAGGCCGGGAGAGGCGTCGCGGCCCGTCACGACGACATGCATCGACTCGGGACGGTTCCGCAGCGCTTCGAGGATCTCCGCCTCGGGGACCATGTCGTACTTCACGAGGTAGGTGAGTTCATCGAGGACCACCAGGCTGTGCTCCCCGCGCGCGAGCACCCCCGTGGCGAAATCCCACGCCTCGCGGGCGATGCGGATGTCCTCGTCGTGGGTCTCCGATTCCCACGTGAAGCCCTCGCCGAAACGGTGGATCTCCAGGAGATCGTCCACGCGCTCGACGGCGGTGGTCTCACCGGTCTGCCACTTGCCCTTCAGGAACTGGATGACGCACACGCGCATCCCATGGCCCACTGCGCGCAGGGCCATCCCGAAGGCGGCGGTGGTCTTGCCCTTGCCGTCGCCGGTGTTCACGATCAGCAGACCTCGCGACAACGTCCGGTGTCTCCTCACGCAGAACTGAGCCGCACTCGCATGGGGCCGCGGGCGGCTTTGCTACATGTCGGCGCGGACCGCATGCACCACAACTTCGGCGCCGATGCCCTCGGGCCGGGTCCAGGGACCACCGCCTATGCCGTGCTGCTCGACCGTCACGCCCGTCACGCAGTCGAGCCAGGTCAGGTCGTACCGGCCCTCGGACATTCCGTCGATCCCGATCGGTCCCTCCGCGTTCGACGCGTACGCGAGCCCGCGCTTGCCGGGATCGGCGAGGACATACTCGGCGCTCCCGGCCGCGAGTTCGTCGTGCGGCGCCATGCCGCGCGGGTCGATCGTCTCCATGAAGCGGACGAGGACGCCGCAGGCGGCGAGGTCCGCGGGGTCGGTCCCGGCGATGTCCATCCCGAGGACCATCGAGTAGGCCCCGGCCATCGCGCAGGCCCAGTTCCGGCGGCGCATCTCGAAGCCCGTACCGTGGTCCGCGCATTCCGACATGTTCAGGCTGTAGCGGCCTTCCGTCTCTCGCCACGCCTGCACGAGCCCCGCGTGCAGTTCTTCCGCTGTTGGGACGTTGTACTGCACCGCGAATTGGTCGATGGACGGGTCGTCCGCGAACTCCCCGAAGTCCAGACCGTGGTTTAGATGCACGGCGACGGGATGATCGAAGTCGTCGGCTTCTTTGATCTCCCGCGCGATTCGCCGGACGCGCTCGGGGCTGAAGACCTCGAGAGCCTCCTCCGCGACGCACCAGATCAGGTTCGGATGGCGCTCCAGCCGGTCCACCAGCCCGTGGAGGAACGCGCGCTCCTCCGCGCCGACCTCGTCCCCCGCGTTCCAGATGCGGGCGCTGTCGTCGTAGACGAAGAGGTACGCGACAACGCCGGCCTCGTCCATTGCGGAAAGCCACGCGTCCCATTGGGCGAGAACCGGCTCGGAGAGGCCTTTAGCCGGGTCGTGATCGACGAACGGGTTATGGGTCTCGTCCCCGTCGCCTCCGTGGCTGCGGACGGCCTGAATGTAGATGCAGTTGGCGCCCGTCCCCTTGAGCTTCTCGATCAGCGCGAGCTGATCGCCATCGCGCGTGCCGTCCGGCCGGAGGGCGCCTCGGTAGAGGAAGTCCTCGGGGTCGCCGGGGCCGCAGAGAAAGAGCGGGCCTCCGTCCGCACGCAGGACGCAGCCGGGGCGTTCAGGGTCCGCCCGCACGCCGGGCGCCGCCGCGGCGGCCACCGCGATCCGAGGCGTTGCCGGCCCGGCCTCGATCGTCGTCACGGGCGTGTCGCGCACGGCGGCGACCAACATGCCGAGCGCTTGGTTCTCCTTGTCCGTAGAGTCGATCGCGGCGTCGTTCCAACTGATGATGAGATCGAGTTCCGGGAACACAACCATCGCGCGGGGGCCGCCGTGGCCAAAGGCCCCGAATGAGTCTGTGGGCGCGTTCGGCCAGTGACGGCGACCGTCGCGATCCACTCCGTTGATCCACCAGAGCCAGCTATAGCTGCCGAGGTGGTCGCACTGGTTGTCCGGGATGTTGCGCGAGCCCATCGAGCGCTGATCGGGGATCATCGCGGCTTCCTCGCCCGCGGACTGAGGGATCTCCGCGGGGACCGGATCGGTCACGGACATCCGCGCATGCTCGGCGCTGAGGAGCCGCGTCTCCCGCCACAGGCCTTCGCGGAGGTAGAGCAGCCCGAACCGCGCGAAGTCACGCGGTGAGATGCCGAGGCGTCCGGCGCGGTCCTCTCCGAAAGCCATGAAGGTCGGATCGTCCTCACACTGGAGGACGTCGGTGAGCAGGGGGTGGAGCACCTCGTCATCCACGCGCTCCCACGAACTTCCGTAGACCTTCAGGAAGAGCGTGTCCCAGAGAAGGGCCATGTGCCAGTCATTGTAGTCGAAGGCTTCGCCGGGGCGCTCCCGGACGCCGTAGCAGGAGGTCTGGTGCGCCATGTGGCGCCAGGTGATCTCGCGATCCTTGTGGCCGAGGTCGGCGTTCAGGTCCGCGAGGCGCGGCTCGATCTCACACACCGGCTGATCGAAGCTTGGGATGAGCCCGCTCTCCTCGGCGCGAACGATGAAGTGCGCGTAGATGGGCTTCGCGGCGCTGGCGACATCGCCGCGCTCGGCCGCATCGCCCCACGTGTAGACCATGCAGCCGTGACGGACGATGCAGCCGCGCCCGCCGACGAACTCCGCGACCCGTGCGAGTTGGTCGGCGTCCAGCCCGACCTCGGCGGGCTCGCGCGTCTCCCAGTGTTCTCCGGGGTACACCGACTCGGCGCATCCCACAGCCGCGAACGAAAGAGCCGTCAGTGCGACCCCCATGATTTGGCGCAACCACCCATGCATCACGATGCATCCCTTCCGATGCCGCGGAGTCTCAGTTCAGAGAGACAACCACCGGTATGTCGAAGCTCTCGGCGTAGACCTCCCCGTACAGCGCCTGAAGTCGGATGCGATGCACACCCGGCTCCAGGTCGGCGGCGGCGACGAGGTCGACCTCGACCCAGCCCTCGGGGGCGAGCAGGAGACCCTCGGACAGGGCCCGCGTAGACGCGGTGCGGACGTCCTCCTCGGTGATCGGCGCGATCGTGGGCGGAACGTCGGTGAGAAGCGGGACCAAAGGCCGAAGCGACTCGGCGGCCTCGCGCGCCTTGTCCACGGTGAGGTTCTCGACAATGAGGGGCTCCACGTCACGGTTCGACTTGAGCGAACGCACGCGCAACGTCAGACCGTCGGGGATCTCCATGAGCGACACCATGGGCGCCTGGCCGAGGCCGTCGTTTCGGAGTCGGAAGGTTACCGTCTCACCCGGCGCAAGCGTCGGAGCGTCCAGCGTCGAGACCAACGCTCCGCGGTCGAGCGCGAGGTAGACGGGATAGCGTTCTTCCAGATCGCCCGACCGAGCCACGAGCGTCGCCCGTCCGGTGGACGGGACGCCGGGCTCGGCGCGGAACCGGACCGTCCACTCGACGGTGTTCATGAGGTCGATGGGCTCCGTGGGCGCCTCGACGCGGACGCCTGGCGGCAGGTTCTCGAACGAAAGCGCCACGGGACCCGTGAAGCCGTTCAAAGCACGAAT
>CAZCER010000211.1:0-8139 GCA_964497385.1 uncultured Armatimonadia bacterium
CAGCTCCTCCTGCGCCCGCACCCGCTCGGTGATGTCCAACGTCGCGCCGAACACGCGGACCGCCTCCCCGTCGACGTCCGCCTCCACCTCCGCCTCGTCGTGGACGTGCCGAACGGCCCCGTCGGGTAGGACGATGCGGTGCTGCAGGCTAAGCGGACGGCAGCTCTCGCGCGCCTGGGCAAGGGCCTCCGCGACCTGCGCCCGATCCTCGGAATGGACGATCTCGAGATACCGCGCCCGCGTCATCTCCTCCGTGACCGGAACGCCCATGATGTCGTACAGCGCGTCCGACCACGCGATCTCGTCCGTCCGAACGTCCCACGCGAAACTGCCCATGCGCGCGAGCCGCTGGGCCCGGGCGAGCTGGTTCCGGCTCTCGCGCAGTTGGCGCTCCGCGCGGCGTCGGTCGGTCGTGTCGCGGGCGATGAGCAGCGTCGCCGGCTGGCCGTCCAGCGCGATGGGCGCCGAGGTGACGCCGCACCAGATGGCGCTCCCGTCCGGCCTCCGGATCTCCAGTTCCAGCCGCTCCGGCCCGTTGGCGCCGTCCCAGCCCCAGAGGTGAGCCGCGAGGTCGGCTCGCGAGCGCTCCGATACGACGTCCGCCGCCAACACCCCGACCAACTCGCCGACGCCCGTCCGCCCCAGCATCCGGACGCCCGCGCGGTTTGCGAACGTGAACCGCCCCGCGCGGATGACGAAGATCCCGATGGGCGACGTGTCCACAACGGCGCGGTAGCGCTCCTCGCTCTCGCGCAGCGCCTGCTGGGCCGCGATCCGCTCCGTCGCGTCCATGAACACGCACGCGAACTGCCCCGGCGCGTTCCGGTACGCCGCGACCTCGTAGAAGCGCCCGAGACCGCGCGAGTAGCTGCTGAAGGACGCCGGCTCGCCGGTGCGCACGACCGCTCCGTAGGTCTCGATCCAGAAGCGCTCGGTCTGGGGGAGCACCTCGAGAACCGTCCGCCCGATGAGGTCCTCGGCCTTGAGCCCCGTCAACTCCTCGAACGCGGGGTTCACGGCCAGGAAGCGGTAGTCCGCCGGCGCGCCGGACTCGTCCCAGATCATCTCATGCACCGCGCCGGCTCCGAGCATCCGGTCGAAGAGATCCCTGTAGCGCTGTTCGCTGCAACGGAGCGCCTCTTCCGCGCACAGCCGATCCGTTGCATCGCGCAGCAGGCAGCACACGCGAGCCCCGCCTCCGGCCCGCGTCTCGAACGTCGAGACCTCGGCCAGGAACAGGCTCCCGTCCTTCCTTCGCCCGCTTCGCAGAGCGGCGCTCCGCCGGCCCTCGGGCGCGGCCGACCCGAGAGCCGCGAACGCGCCGGACGGGTCGGCGCTGATGTCCCCATACGTCCGTTCGAGCAGCTCCCGCCGGCTGTAGCCGTAGAGGTCCGCAGCGGCGTCGTTCGCGTCGACAAGCCGTCCCGTCTCCGCGTCATAGACGACGATCGCGTCGATCGACGACTCGAACAGCCCGCGGTAGCGGGCCTCGCTCGCGATCAGCCGGTCGCGCGCGCGGTTGGACTCCGTCACATCGAGCGCGGAGAACGTCACCCCCTGCGACGGGTCCTCCGGATCGACCGGGCAGGAACTGAGAAGGACGTCGATCTCGTTCCCGTCGCTCCGCACCCAACGCGTCTCGACCGTCCCGATCCCCGAGTCCCGGATCCGCCCGTACTTCACGCGGCCGACCCGCTCATACTCCTCGTCCGAGAGGTAGAGCATGCGCGCGGACTGGCCCACGAGATCCTCTTCGCGGTAGCCCGTCATGCGACAGAGGAAGTCATTCGCCTGCCGGATCACCCGATCGACCGTGACTCCGATCCCCACCGGGGCCGCCTTCAGGATGCTCTCAAGACGCGAGTTGCTGCGCCGGAGAGACTCCTGGGTCTCGCGCAAGTCCGTGACGTCCGTCCCGATCTCCAGCACGAGCGGCGCGCCGTCCAAGTCGGCGAACGGGACGTCGTGGATCCGGAGCGAACGACCGTCCGGGTCGACGCGCTCCCACTGAATGGGCTCCCCCGTCTCGAAGACGCCAAACGTCGGGCACGGCTCGCACGGCTCCGACCGCCCACGCATCGCCTCATAGCACTTCCTGCCGACGGGATCGCCGAAGCGCTCGCGAAAGGCGCGGTTGCTGAAGCGCACGCTGTGGTCGCTCGCCTGGGCGCAAATGAAGTCGGGCATGGCGTCCAGCACCGAGAGCAGACGCGCCCGCTCCTCGGCCAGCGCCGCCTCCGCGCGGCTGCGATCCGTGACGTCCACCCCGACGCCCCACGCGTGCCATCCCGCGATGGGCGTGGTCTTCGAGACGTCAGACCACGCGATCGTTCGCCGCTCGCCATCCTTGCGCGTCAGTTCGTACTCCCGGTCGCGGTAGTCCGCGTCAAGGCGACGCACCGCATCCATCACGGAGTCATACTGCGACCGGTCCGGATACAGCAGCCGCAGAATGTCCGGATCCGCGAGCGCCTCCTCGCGCGTGTAGCCCGTGACCCGTTCGCACTCCGCGTTCCAGAACACCACCCGCCCCTCGGCGTCGAACGCGTCGAGAAGCGCCGGCATCAGGTCCGCGACTGCCTGGAAACGCTCTTCCGTCTCCGTCAGGGCCCGCTCGGCGCGCATCCGGTCGGTCACGTCCAGGGCGAAGACCGCGATCCCGACGACCTCCCCCGCCTCGTCGAGAACGGGCGAGACCGTCGTGTCGTACAGCGGCCCCGCGCTGCCGTCGACGAACCGCGCCGGCTCCTTCGTCGCCCGGACCTTCTCGAACTCCCTCCGCCGCAGCTCGGCGGCCTCGGGAGAGAACAGGTCCCACGCGCCGCGCCCGACGACGGCGGAGCGCTCGCGACCCAGGCGCGCCGCATAGCCCGCGTTGCACTCGAGCACGACCCCATCCAGGTCCATGAGGGCGGCAATCGACGGGTTCGCGTCGATCAGCGTCCGCGCCAGCCGCCTGGACTCCAGCGCCTCCAACTCGGCCGCCTTCATCTCCGTGATGTCGTGCCCGTACACCACGACCTCGTGGTCCTGGCCGGCCTGCGCCGTCACCGGGTGCACCGTCACCGCGTACCAGCGGTCCCCGCGCCGGTCCTGATAGCGCCGCGGCAGCCCTCCCTCCCGCATGCGCCGCGCGAACTCGCGGCGCGGCCCCGACAGGTCCGGAGGAAGCATGTCCCAAACCCTCTGGCCCTCGACGGAGCCTCTGTCGCGGCCGAGGCTCCGGCAGTAGACGTCGTTCGCGAGCGCGACCACGCCGTCCGGATTGATGACGGCGATGCTCGCGTCGGTCGCTTCGATCGACGCTCGCACGCGCGTTGCTCTCCGCCAGCGCCTCCCGGCTCCTACACTGCGTCACCGCGTGACCCACCGTCTCCGCAAGCGCCGCCAGGAGGTCCAGCTTGGGGTCGCGCCAGGGCTCGGCGTCGAGCAGGCTGTCCGCGTACAGGGCGCCGATCACCCGGTCGCCGTCCCACATCGACACCCCCGCGAGGACGCCCGTCCCCACCCTCTCGCCCAGATGGTTGTAAAGGGGCGCGTCCTCGGAGACGAAGCAATGGCCGCGGTTCGCCATCTGCTCCGTCAGCGGCATGCCGGACCGCACGCGCACGCGGCGCTCGCGCTCGTCCCGGACGGCGCCCTCCTCGTCCACCCCGTACGCGCCCCGGAGCGTTTCCGGGTCGTCCGTCGCGAACCAGATCCCCAGACGCCCGAAGCCGAGACGCTCCCGCCCCAGTTCGATCGCCCGCCGGCACACTTGGTCGACGTCCTTGAGTCGCGACAACTCAAGGCTCATCTCGTGGAGAGCCCGCAGCTTGTCGGAGAGCCACTGGTCGCCGGGCTGAACAGCAAGGTGGGCGCGGAGCGCCTCGCGGACGTCCTCCGGGACGTCCTCCCGCGCGCAAATCGCCGCCAGGTCCATCCGATGCTCCTCCCGAGACAATGGGGATGTCGGGAGGATACGTCAGGCGGCCTCGAGGCTCCTTGCGCGCGAGCGCGTCGATCGTGCCATGCGGACAAGCGCCCGAGCCATGAGGACCGCGATGAGTAGTGAGACCACGTGAGTCGGCAACCTCCACCACCATGGAGCCACGGGCGCACGCGCCGCCGGCGCAACGCCGTCCGGCGCGCGGAATACCGGCAGGTGCATGCCGGATGAAGCCTTCCACACAAGCCGCGTCCAAACGCCTCCCAACGGCGCGGCAAACGCCGAAACGCGGTACACGATCCCCTCAGGAATAGTACTTTCCGCTCTTTTTGGGGGCCGAATCGAGGGGGTAGCACCCCAAAGTCGGGCCTGGAGAGGCGCCTCGTCACCGGGCGGTTTTCAAACATGCGTTTGTTCTCCACCACCACGCACGCGCGCCGCGATTGCCTGGCCTCTTTTTGCGGTTCGCTCGGGGTACTATGGGAGGTACGCGTTTTCGCGCACCCCCCCGGGCCCGCTCCGACGGAGCCCTTCGTCCCCCCACCAAGGAGGTAGGCTGATGCCTCATTGCCGGTTCTTTCGCATTGCTCGTTCCTGCCTGACGGCCCCGAACGTCGCGCCGCAACTCACGGGGCCCGCCGTTCGCGTGCTGCTTGCCATCGGCGACCTCGAGCGCCGCCGGCTGTCCACCGACAAGGACGCGGTCGCCGCCCTCGGGGCACTCACCGAATCCTCCGCGCGCCACGGCCTCGACAGGTTGCGCGCGCTGGGGCTTGTCACCCGGTCTCGCCGCTGCTCTCGCGAGCCATACGTCCACGCGCTTGCCGGCCCCGCCACGCTTCGGGAGGTCGGGTGGGCTGCCGTGCCATCGTGTGCGCTTCGGCTGCCGGACGGCGCGCTGCGTGTCTTGGCCGCGTGCGTCGCGCTCGCGCCGGGCCGCCTCTGGGCTCGCGAGGCGACCTTGCAGGTGGACCGCGGCGCGGTCGCCGCCGCCCTCGGGCTCACGACGCGGAGCGTGGATCAGGGGCTCGCGGAGGCGGTGAGACAGGGAGTGCTCACCAAGGTCGCCGCGGGCGTCTACCGCTCGGCCGACGCCCCGATTGGCCTCTCGCTTCTCTCAGGTGAAGCATCCGACCATCCATCAGGTGAAGCATCCGGCCATCCCTCGCGCGCGCGCGTTTCTGTACAGCGTACTTCAGACGAAAAGCAGCAGCAGACGTTGGCTGCCGCACAACCTCTCGAGGAGGCGGAAGCGATGGAAACCGAGGACCGACCGCTGTTTCCGTCCCTGCGCGAGCTGAGCGAGGAGGACGAGGCGCAGCCGGGCGCAACCGGCTTCCACCCTCGGGCCCGCGAGCGGATGGAGGCCGACGGATGGGATTGCGCGCGGCTCGAAGCCATGAGCGACTTGGAGCGTGAGCGCTTCTGCGCTCTCTGGCTCACCGCGAAGGCCCAAGCCCGGCGGAACCCGCGCGCCTACCATCGACGGATGCTCGCCGACCCGAACCGCTGGCCGTCGCCGGTCGAGAGCGCCCGGTGGCGGAGACTGAACTCCGATCCGCCCGAGCCGCCGCCCGGCCCGGCGGCCTCGGGGGCGAGCGCTCGGATGGTCGCGTGGGTGTGCAGCCAGGAAGGATGCCGGCAGGCGCACAACGCCGGCCTCTGGCTTCTGCTGCCGGCTGACCGCGCGCCGGGACCATGCAAGTGCGGGGCGCCCATGCGCCGGGTGCGCGGAGCCGACGAGAATCTGGAGGACGCCTCGTAGGGGGTGGCGAAGACGCGGATCGGGGTTAGGGTCGGCGCCGCCGCCTTCGGGCCGCTCGCCTGTCGGGGACGCTCGCACACGGGAGGTCCGATCGACCATGCGTAGGCTGACCCTCACGCTCCTCCTCGCCGCGGCTCTCGCCCTGCCGCTCGCCATCGGGTGCAGTGGTGGGAGCACACCGGACGACGGCGGCGACACACTCGACAAGCTCGCCCTCTGGACCGAAGGCACGCAGCTTCGGGGGGCGAACATCCACCAGCGCCGCATCTACCCCGAACTCGATGGGGACGCCTTCGGCACGGGGCTGTTCGGGCTTCCGTTCCAGCAGAGCGACCTCGACGCCCTCGCGGCCCTGGGCGCGAACTACGTGAACCTCTCGCATCCCGGCCTCTACACGGAGCAGGCGCCCTACCAAGCGGACGCGGCGGCTGTGGCGAACCTGGACGCGTTGCTTGCGATGATCGAGGCCGCCGACATGTTCGCGGTGATCACTTTCCGGACCGGACCCGGGCGGAGCGAGTTCAGCTTCTGGGGGGACGACGACCTCCCGCCGGGCTATGTCCTGAACACGGTGTGGGAGGACCAAGCCGCGCAGGACGGCTGGGTCGCGATGTGGCGCTACACCGCCGAGCGCTACGCCGACAGCCCGGTCGTCATCGGCTATGACCTGATGTGCGAGCCGAACTCGAACGCGCTCCTCTACGACGAGTACGACCCCGAAGCGTTCTACGCGGCGCACCGGGGCCAGCTTGAGGACTGGGGCCAGCTCTACCCGCGCATCACGACCGCGATCCGCGAGGTCGACGAGACCACGCCGATCCTCGTGAGCGCGATGAGCTGGGGTATGGTTGACTGGTTGCCCTATCTCGAGCCGACCACCGATGCGGCGACCGTGTACACCACCCATCAGTACGCTCCCCAACAGCAATACACCCATCAGGACGCCGAGGGTGAGAACACGTACCCGGGCTCCTATGACATCAACTACGACGGGGCGCCGGACACCTTCGATCAGGCCTGGCTTGCCGCGCACCTCTCGACCCTGACCACCTTCGCGACCGAGCACGACGTCCCCGTCGCCGTGAACGAGTTCGGAGTCCGCCGTTGGGTCCCGAACGGCGCGGACTTCATGACCGACGAGATGAACCTCTTCGACCAGATCGGCGTGAACAACGCGCTCTGGTCCTGGTGCCCGCCCTCCTTCGACCAGCTCGACACCGTGGACGAGTTCGACTTCCGCTTCGGCCCCGACCCGACCAGCCACGACGTCTCGCTCCCGAACGACCTCCACACGGCGATCGCGCAGTACTGGTCGCGGAACACCGTCAGGCCGTCGGAGTTCGGGGGGTAGGCCGCCTGTCGCTGGCGGCCTCGCAACCGCTCTAGTCCTCGCTCGCGTGCTCGCGTATACTAGGAATGAATCCTAACTAGGCCCGGGGCCGGTCTCTATCCTCTCCCCGCGCGAAGCGTTGGGGGGTCCCCTCTCCCCGCGCGAAGCGTGTTGCGGGGAGAGGGTTAGGGAGAGGGGCCCCGCGTCCAGCGCTCGGAGGTTCCTACTCGATGACCGAACGTGTCCGCCGTCTCCGCGAGCAGACCCTCGCGCTCGAGCCCTACATCTCCACCGAGCGCGCCGAACTCGTGACCGACTTCTACGAGCGCGAGGCCCTCGGGCACTCCGCCCCCATGCGGCGCGCGCTCTGCCTCAAGCACGTCTTCGAGAACCGCACGATCACGGTCGGCGATGGCGAACTCATCGTCGGCGAGCGCGGGCCGGCCCCGAAGGCCACGCCGACCTACCCGGAACTCTGCTGCCACACTCTCGAGGACTTCGAGATCATGAGCACGCGCGAGCGCACGCGGTACGCGGTCTCCGAGGAGGCCCGCCGCGTGTACGCCGAGCGAATCATCCCGTTCTGGCGAGGGCGGACCATCCGCGAGCGGCTCTTCTCTCAGATGTCCGAGGAGTGGCTCGCCGCTTTCGACGCGGGCGTCTTCACGGAGTTCATGGAGCAGCGCTCCCCAGGCCACGCGGTGCTCGGGAACCGCATCTACAGCATGGGGCTCCTCGACATGAAGGAGGAGATCCGCCGCTCGATCGAGGGCCTCGACTTCTTCGCCGACCCGCGCGCTTACGACAAACGCGAGGAACTCCGGGCGATGGCCGTCTGCGCGGACGCGGTCATGATCCTCGCACGGCGGCACGCGGAGAAGGCGCGCGAACTCGCCGAGACCGAGGCGGACGCCGCGCGCAAGGCCGAACTCCTTCACATCGCCGAGGTCTGCGACCGAGTCCCCGCTCACGCCCCACGGACCTTCCACGAGGCGCTCCAGGCGTACTGGTTCATCCACCTCTCGATCATCACCGAACTGAACACCTGGGACTCGTTCTGCCCCGGCCGACTCGACCAGCATCTCGAGCCGTTCTACGCGAACGACCTCGCGGACG
>CAZCER010000212.1:0-4116 GCA_964497385.1 uncultured Armatimonadia bacterium
GTTGGGCGCCTCGAGGGACCTGCCCGTCTACTCGTGTCGGTGGGACGCGCAACGGCTCTACTAGCCCGGCCCCCTACCTCCGAAACAGGTTTCGGGCGATGAACCACATGTTCGCGGGGCGCTCGGCGAGGCGGCGGGAGAAGTACGCGTACCACTCGCTCCCGTAGGGGACGTAGACGCGCATGCCAAAGCCGTCGTGAACGAGGTTCCGCTGGTGCTCGCGTCCGATGCCGTAGAGCATCTGGAACTCGAACTGGTCCTTGCGGAGGCCGAGGTCGCGGACGATCCGCTTCACGCCCTGTATCATCGCGGGGTCATGCGTCGCCAGCGCCGACGGGAAGCCGCCTTCGAGCATCGTTCTCGCGATCCGAAGATACGCGTCATTGACCTCGCTCATGCGCGGGAAAGCCACCTCGGGCGGCTCGAGGTACGCGCCCTTGCAGAGCCGGACCGCGGCAAGGTGGGGCCGCAGGCGTTCGAGATCGTCGGGAGTGCGGCGCAGGTAGGCCTGGAGCACGACGCCGATGTTGTCAAAGCCCTCCGCGCGCATCTCCTCGTAGAGCGCGAGCGTGGAGTCCACGTACGTGTGGTCCTCCATGTCGAGGCGGATCATGCGGCCGCCGTTTGCGCGCGCGGTGCGGAGGAGTTCCCGCACGTGCTCGGCGCAGAGGTCGCGGTCGACGTCCATGCCGAGCTGCGTGAGCTTCACGGAGACCGTCGCGTCGAGGCCGGCAACCTCGGGCAGGCCCTCGGAGAGGATGCGCCTGTACTCGTCCGCTACGGCCCGCGCCAGACGCGCGTCGGTGACGCTCTCGCCCAGGAAGTCGAAGGAGATGCGCAGACCCAGCGCATGGAGTTCGCGTACGACGCCTATGGCCTCGGGGAGAGACTGCCCCGCAACGAAGCGTCTCACAAACCCGTCATAGACTCCGCGCGAACTAATGACCCGGCGCACCATGCCCAGGTCGGCTACGCCCAAAACCAGCTTTCTCGATAGCAACCGTTCACTCGCCTCCGGCAAGATCAGCCCAGGTCGGCATTCTACTCCGCCGGCGCGCGAATCTCCAGGCCTCGAACGGCCGCGCGGTTGACGCGCCTCGGCGCATCGAGTAGAACCCGGTCGGGACCGACCGAGGAGGGAGACCGGAGCCGCCTTGCCCGACATCGAGCTGCACGCGGACGCGATCGTCTACATGTTCGGCCACCTCTTCGCCGAGGAGTGGGTGGACCGCAAGACCGACCCCGTCTTCGGTCGCGCCCGGCCGGACGCCCGAGCGCGGCTCGCCCCCGTGGCCTCGAAGGCGCTTTCCGAGAAGAGTCTGGGCGAGGAGATCCTCTACGCAACCCTCGCGCGCCTGATCCTCGACGAGCGGGTGACCTGGGAAGTCCATAGCGAGAAGGGTTGGAACTTCGACGTCTACGACCGTGTGTATCTCGCCAAGCAGGCCGACTTCCCCTCGACGCCTCTGCACGACGCCCTCGCCCTGACCTTCGAGCGAGCGGGGCGGTCCATCCTCCAACACAAGCGCAAGCGTTTCGAGGAGCGGGGCCTTGCGGTCGACGCTCTTTGCACGGGGCTCCGGAAGCTCCGCTGGGTGCGCGCCGACCCGTACCAGTTCGTCTGCGGCGGCGTCGAGCGTCACCTCATGGATCTCGGGCTCTACCGCACGGAGCGCCAGCGCGTCGCGGGGCCGTTCCTCGCTCCGGTGCTGCTGCCGGACGCGGAGAAGATGGCCGCCTACGAGTTCCTCGCTCTCCGGCTCCAGAAGGACATCGAGAAGCTGGAGATGGAGGAGCCGCTGATGACCGAGGCGCTCCGCGACAATGTGCTCCGGAGCATGCTCAAGATGCGGTCGGACGAGGAGTACATCAAGGAGCGCTACGGCGACGAGGGCAGCCCGCTCGACGCCATCCTCGGCCGCGAGGACGATGTCGAAGACGACCTCGGCCCCGATCCGACCGTGCGCAAGTAGCGCCCTCCGCGCCGAGCCGCACGGGGCTCCCTCAGTCGTCCCACGGTCCGCGCGATCTGGCCTCGCGCCTCACCCATACGCGCCCGAGCACCTCGCGCAGGCGCGTTACCGTGTCCTCCCCGAGAGCGCACTCGGGGTCGATGGTGCAGTTCAGGCGCCCGTAGTGGCGCAGGCGCGCCGGGTTGGGGTCGGAGGTCAGGGCGGTCAGGAAGTCGCGGGCCTCCTCATCGGTCGCGCTCCGGATGAAGATCTCGTGGAAGTCGAACCTCCGCGTGTCGGACACGCCGTCGCGGGCCCGGCGCGCGAGCCAGTTCACCCGAACGGCTCCTTCGGACAGGGTCGTGACCTCCGGTGAGCGGTTGTCGAGAACGCAGGTCACCCGCCCGGAGTGCAGCATGAGATGGCGCGCCGAGAGGCACGCCCAACAGAGGTAGCCGGAGATGGTGGTGGAGCCGCGGAGTCGGAACACGCCCTGGGCGAAGCATCGCGCGCAGAGGAGCCGCTCGTTCTTGCCTCCGATGACGCGCATGGTCTCGTTCGCGATCTCGACAGCGAGGCGCGCCCCATGGGTGCGAGCGGGTTCCGGGGCGCGGCGCGCGAGCCGGAGCGCCGCGTCCGTCGCCCGCACGCCCACGCGCGCGAGGTAGTGCATGCCGAGCCAGCGCTCGCCGGCCTGGTCGCTCAGGAGCAGGCTCGCGCCCTCACCGATCGGGGCCCCGCGCTCGAGCATGGCGTCGAGTCGCTCCAGCAGGGGCGCGAAGACCGAGCCGACGGGATCCGCCCAGATCGCGCCGTGTCGAACCGCCAGTTCGACGGTCCAGAGAGACGGGCGCTTGCGCGGCACGGCGCCGAGCAGAGAGACCATCTCGGTGCGTCCCCCTGCGAGCGCGGTCCGAAGCAGAGCCAGGAGGTCAGGATCGGCCCCGGTTCCGGCGAGGTGCGCGCGCTCCCTCAGAAGGATGTCGAGCCATCCGCGGGCGATGGCGCTCGGCGACGGGGCGTGCGCCCTCCACAGAGCCTCCCAGCCGGGCGTGACGGCCGAGGGTGGAGTGAGGCCCATCTCGCGAGCCAGAGCGGCCTGCAGCGCCGGAACGGTCTCAGTGACCGCTGTCCACAGCGCCTCCTTGCCGGGTGTGTCCGCCCCATCCGACGCGAGGCCGAGAACGGCGTCCCAGGGGACGTCGCCGAGTTCCGACCGCACCGACGACGGGACGCCCTCGCCCGCCAGCGCGAGCAGGTCGAGAGCGTGCGCGAGACCGTAGCGCCGCGTGAGGTCCTCGGCGATTTCGGTGCAGGCCCAGTCCGCGGCGATCTCGCGCACGCAGTCGGCGGCGCTGAGCACCCGTCGCAGGGCTGGTTCGGTGGCGCTGTCAGACACTCCGGCCCTCCCGTCGTGGAGGGTGGACCCCTCTACCCAAACCTCTTCCCGAGCACTTCCTCGTAGATCGCGAGCACGTTGTCGACCGGGGTGTCCGGTTGGATGCAGTGCGCCGGGCTGAAGATGTAGCCGCCGCCCTCGCCCATGACCCGGATCCGATGCTTGGCTTCCTCGCGGCAGTCCTCGACCGTCCCGTGCGGAAGCGTGTACTGCGTCGAGATGAGGCCGCAGAAGGTCAGGTCGCGCCCGTGCTCGGCCTTGAGTTCCTCCGGGACCATGCCGACGGGCTCCGGCTGCACCGCGTCGAGCACATCGAGCCCCATCTCCACGAACCGCGGCATGAGAAGCCTGGTCGAGCCGCAGGAGTGCATGGCGACCTTGCAGCCGTACTGGTGGCCGAGATCGATGAAGCTCTGCAGAGCGGGACGGAAGAACGCGTCAAAGGTCGCGGGGCTTACGGTGGGACCCTTTTGGGTGCCGAGATCCTCGCCGATCCAGAGAATGTCGATCCCATCGCCGGCGGCCTCGAGCGTGCGCCGCGAGACCTCCAGGAAGTACTCCACGCGCTTGGCGATGATCGCGAGCCCCACCTCGTCCTCCATCGCGATGTCGCAGAGCACGCGCTCCATGCCGCGTCCGCGTCCGACGCCGTTGATGATGTCCGGCTGACCGGCGTGGCCGATGCAGATGCAGTAGCCCGCGTTCGCGGCGATCTGCGCGCGGACGTCCGCGTAGTCGTGGTCATCGGGGCTCGGCCAGGGATAG
>CAZCER010000212.1:4126-8135 GCA_964497385.1 uncultured Armatimonadia bacterium
TAGGCGCGCACATCGTCCATGGTCTCGATACGAGCCAAGGCGAGGTCGACGGCCTCGGGGTAATCCCCGCCTGAGGTGTTCGGGATCATGGCGTATCCGACGCCGAACTCATCGTAGAAGGCGGCATTGCCGCCGGGCTCCGGCTGACGGCTCGGCACGGTGCGCGGCGCGCCGACGGTGCGGAAGTCCACCTCGAAGGCGAGGACCGGCTCCTCTCCGAGTCGCGCCACGAGCGCTTGATGGATTTCCGGCGTCAGGTAGGTCTGCACCGGCAGCCGGTCCGTCTCCTGGTGGTCGATCGCGCGAAGCGCCCGCTCGCGCGAACTCAGCGTCGTCATGCTCACACCTGCCTCTTCCGCGGCCTCTTGCGCCACGGAGCGCAGGTTCGGCGGGCGGGCCGGCAACCCTTCCGTCCGGCCCACGGGCTTCCGACCCGCCTGCGCCGCCGCCTCGGCGTCCCCCCGGCGGCGAATGCCCGGGACTGCAGGGCCCGCCGGCCCACACCGCGAACCCGGAGGCGACCTTGTCCGAGGTGGTGAGAGGCAAGCGTGACCGATCTGGAGCGTTTCTGCGAGCGCGCGCGGGAGTTGGGCGCGACCGACGCCAAGGTGATCGACGTCTCGACGATCCGAACCGGCGCATGGGTGTGGATGAAGTGCCGCTACGGCTGCGCCGGCTATGGCGCGAGCCTCTGCTGTCCGCCGCACTCACCGCGATCGGAGGAGACGCAGCGCGTGCTGGACTGCTACCAGCGCGCGATCCTCGTGCGCTGCAAGCCGCGCGCCGATGGCAAGGATCTGATCTTCAACCTGGAGCGAGAGATCTTCCTCGCCGGCTATCAGAAGGCGTTCGGAATGGGCGCCGGCCCGTGCGGGCTCTGCGATTCCTGCACCCTCGACGTCTGCGCTCATCCCGAGCGGGCGCGGCCCGCGATGGAGGCCTGCGGGATCGACGTTTACTCCACGGTGAGGGCGAACGGGTTCTCTATACGGGTCGCCCGCGATGTGGACGACGATCACGACTACTTCGGCGTCGTGTTGGTGGACTAGCCCGGCGCACTCGGAGGGACTCACGCATGACCGCCGCCCGGTTCGCGACCTTCGTGCTCACCAGCGTCGTTGCCGCGTGCGGGTGCTCGCGCTCGGGAGCGGAGCCGATGGCGACGACGCTCGAGCAGATCGGCGTGGGCTGGCGACTGCTGCGCGGTGGGGAGCCCTATGTCGTGATGGGCGCGGCGGGCGGCGGCTCGCTCGAACTTCTCGCCGCACTCGGCGGGAACTCCACGCGCACCTGGGGCGTGGACGGCCTCGACGCGGTCCTCGACCAGGCGGAGCGCGCGGGGCTCTCCGTCTGCGTCGGCATCTGGCTCGGCCATGAGCGGCATGGGTTCGACTACGCGAACCGCGAGGCCGTCGACCGGCAGCGCGCGGAGGCGCGCGAGGCGATCCTCCGCCACCGCGACCATCCGGCGGTGCTTCTCTGGGGCATCGGCAACGAGATGGAGGGCGATGGCGCGAGCCCCGCCATCTGGAGCGCCGTGAACGACATCGCCGAACTCGCCAAGGCTCTCGACCCGCGCCACCCCACCATGACCGTCATCGCCGAAGTCGGCGGCGGCAAGGTGGAGGCGCTCCATCGCCTCTGCCCCGCCATCGACATCGTCGGGATCAACGCCTACGGCGGCGCGGCGTCCGTCCCCGCCCGCTACCGCGCGGCCGGAGGCGCGAAGCCCTACATCGTCACCGAGTTCGGCCCGCCCGGCATCTGGGAGGTGGGGCGCAACGCCTGGGGCGTCCCTGAGGACTTCACGAGCACGCGCAAAGCGGAGTTCTACCGCGCGGCTCACGAGGCGTTCGCGGCCGACACGGAGCTGTGCTTGGGCTCGTACGCCTTCACTTGGGGCGTGAAGCAGGAGGCCACAGCGACCTGGTTCGGGATGCTTCTGCCCGACGGCTCCCGTCTCGCGGCTGCGGACGCGATGTCGGAGCGCTGGCGCGGCGCGCCGCCGGAGAACCGCTGTCCCGCCATCGAGGCCCTGGAACTCGTCGGGACCGGGCGCGCCCTGCCCGGCGCGGTGGTTGAGGCGCGACTCCGCGTGACCGATCCCGAGGGCGACCCGCTCGCGGTCGAATGGGTGCTCCAGCGTGAGGCCGCCGCCTACGGGACCGGCGGGGACACGGAGCCCGTCCCCACCGCCTACCCGGAGGCCGTCCTGGAGGGCGGCGCGGAGGGCGCGCGCGTCCGTCTCCCCGAGGAGCGAGGCCCCTATCGGCTCTTTGCTTACATTCGCGACGGGCGCGGCGGGGCCGCGGTCGGAAACCTCCCGCTTCTCGCCACCGATGTCGTCACGGCCGCTCCGGGCCGCGAAGCAGCGCTCCCGCTCCTCGTGCTCAGCGACGACGCGCCGGAGCCGCCCTTCGCTGCGTCGGGCTATATGGGCGATGCGGGAGACATCGCCATGGACCCGGCCTGGCGCGAGAACCCGTTCACGGGGGCGACGTGCCTGCGCGCGGCATTCGGCAAGGCGGACGGGTGGGGTGGGGTGGTCTGGCAGGATCCCGCGAACGACTGGGGCGACCAGCCCGGCGGCTGCGACCTCACCGGCGCGACGCGGCTCGCCTTCCGTGCGCGAGGCCAGCGGGGCGGAGAGGCCGTGAAGTTCGGCTACGGCCTCCTCAGGCCGGACAAGCCGTACTTCGACACCTCCGGCGCGGAGATCACCGTCGAACTCACCACGGAATGGGTGGAGTACTCTCTCGACCTGACGGGGAAGGACCTCGCCCGCGTGAAGACCGGCTTCTTCTGGGTCGTCGGGGGCCAGGGCGCGCCTGTCGTCTTCTTCCTCGACGAGGTGCGGTACGAGTGAGCCGCAAGCGACCGCGCCCGGAGGATCTGGCTCCCCGCCTACTCACGTGGTATGACGCCTCGAAGCGCGCGCTCCCGTGGCGCGGGACGCGCGACCCGTACCGCGTGTGGGTCTCGGAGATCATGCTCCAGCAGACCCAAGTCGCGACGGTGATCCCCTACTACGAGCGGTTCCTCGGCGCGTTTCCCACCGTCCGGGATCTGGCGACAGCGCCGCTCGACGAGGTGCTGCGGCTCTGGTCAGGCCTCGGGTACTACCGTCGGGCGCGGGGGCTTCATGCGGCGGCGGGGGTTGTTCTGGAGCGCCACGGCGGGCGCTTTCCAGAGACCCCCGAGGCGGCCCTGGCCCTGCCCGGCGTGGGGCGCTATACGGCGGGGGCGATCCTGAGCATCGCCTATGGCGTGCGGCTGCCGGCTGTGGACGCGAACGCGGAGCGCGTGCTGGCGCGCGTGCACCTCATCGAGGGCGACATCGGCGTGGGCGAGCCCAAGCGCCGCGTCCTCGCGCTAGCCGCGGAGGCCGTTCCCGGGGATCGTCCAGGGGACCACAACCAGGCGCTTATGGAACTGGGCGCCCTGGTCTGCGCTCCACGGGCTCCGCGTTGCGCGGACTGCCCCCTTGCGGACGTGTGCGCCGCATGGGGCGCGCGCGCGCAGGAGCGCGTACCGGCGGCGCGTACTCGGACGGCCACCGTCCGCGTGGAGGCCGTGGCGGGGATCGTGCGCCGGTCGGGGCGCGTTCTGATTGCCCGTAGGCCGGACGACGCGGTCTGGGGCGGGCTCTGGGAGTTTCCGAACACGGAGACGTCCGCGGAGGGCGACCGCGTGGAGCGGCTCACCGCGCACCTGCGCGACGCGCACGGGCTCCGCGTCACGGTGGGGCTCGAGGTGGCTCGGATCGCTCACAGCGTCATGGACAGGCGCATCACGCTGATCGCGATGGAGTGCACGTCCGTGTCCGGCCGGACGCGCGCCGCGTGGCACACCGAGACCGCCTGGGCGCGCCCCGCCGACCTTTCGCGCTACGCCATGCCGTCTCCGCACCGCCGAATCGCGGAGCGGCTCCATCCCCCCGGGTAGGCGGAGCGCCCCGGTCCGCGCCGACGCCGTCTCGCGCTCGCACGCCGCTATGCGGGGCCGCATG
>CAZCER010000213.1:0-8085 GCA_964497385.1 uncultured Armatimonadia bacterium
GACCTCACCCACACCCCCCCACCCTATCTCCGCGAGCGCGGCGGAGTCGCCTGGCTCGAGGTCCCCCTCGGCAAGGCCCGCGCCGTGTTCTCGACGCGGATTGGCGGGCGCTCGACGGCGGCGGGTCGAGACACGCTCAACCTGGCGCCCCACGCGGACGATGCCCCCGCCCTCGCGCTCGCGAACCGCGAGGTCTTCTGCGAGGCGGTCGGCGCGTCGCTGGACTCCCTGGTTCTCGTGCGCCAAGTGCACGGCGCGGAGATCCTCCTTGTGGACGGCTCCTCGGCCGGCGAGCGGACGCGAGGCCAGGAAGCGTCTCTCCCCGAGGCGGACGGGCTCGTGCGAGCCCGTCCCGAACCAGGCTTGGTCGTCCAGGTCGCCGACTGCGGGCCGGTTGCGGTGGCGGACCCCGAGTCCGGGGCCGGCGCGATGGTCCACGCCGGCTGGCGGGGCGCGGCGGCGGGGATCGTGGGGAACGCGGTCCGCGAGGTCGCGCGCATCTCGGGGCGGGACCCCGCTCACCTCACGGCAGCGATCGGGCCATGCATCCGCGGGTGCTGCTACGAGGTGGGTAACGAGGTCCGTGACGCGTTCCTCGCTCGGGATGCGGGCTTCGGGGAGTGCTTCGCGCGCGAGGACGGCTCCTGGCGACTCGACCTCGCCCGGGCGATCGCCCGCGACCTGAGGGCGGCCGGCCTCCACCCCGAGAGCGTCGCCGACACCGAGGCCTGCACCCACTGCAGGCAGGACCTCTTTTTCAGCTACCGACGTGACGGCCAGGCAAGCGGTCGCCTCTGGGGATGCCTCCTGTAGGGCTCGGCAGGGCGCACACGCAGCCCCTTGGTGGCACCTCGACACGTTCACCAAGCCGACGGCCAGGGGCGCATGGAATCCTCCATCTCGACAGGAATGTAGAACCGTGACAGGCATTCGTGTATCTTACTAGCACAGCTGAAGAGGCCTCGTATCCGAACCCACCATCAGCCATCCCCCCCCCAGACCCAGACACCTAGGATACGAGGCCTCACCCTTGTACGAGGCATCGATTCCCGCAGCGCTCACCCCCAAGACGCGCGCGCCGCGATCCACTCCCTCGACGACGCCAGAGAGACGGCGAATCCGCCATCTTGGCCATCGCCTTGCTTTGGGCGCGGGGTTGGGCTATCGTAATGGCACAGCTGTAGGGGCCTCTCACCGGAACCCACCATCAGCCATCCCCCCCCCAGACCCAGACACCCACGGTGAGAGGCCCCGATCCATGTACGGGGCAGGCACGCCGAACGCCCGGAGGTGTCCCGGCTGGCTCGCCCAAGACCGGCGAGGTCACGCGGGTGACCCTACCTGAACTCCTCGACCCGCTCCTCGAGAAGCCGCTCTACGTCTACTGGGAGCAGACCCGCCTACTCGCCGACGGCCGGCTCGCGCTCGTCGCGGAGCCGAGGGACCGCTCTCGCGGGGCGCGCGTCTACGCCTGCAACCCCGACGGCTCCGGCCTCGAACTCCTCACCCCCGCCGAGGAGGACCCTCTGCCTATCTTCGTCTTCCCGGAGACGGGAACGCCCGCGTTCGAGTGGCCGTGAGATAGGCCCCGGAGAGCAGTCCTCCGCGCGCGCCGTCGAGAGGGAAGCCCAGGTAGGCCAGAGAAGTGAGGTCCGTCCGGAGCGAGCGCGGCGCCGCACGCAAGCGACATCGCTCCGGACGGACCGTGCGTCAGCCGCCGGAGTCGCGCGGCTGACGGGCATGGGTAGGCTCGGATTGCGCTATCCCGATAGCTCGTCCGGGCCTACCAGCCCCGCGAAGTCCGGCGGGGCTGCCAGCCCCCGCCCGAGCGTCACTCCGAAGTCCCCCTCGGCTTCGTTCACGTTTTCGCCTTCCTCGTTGTAGCCGTCACTCGCTGTCTCGGGCCCTCCGAACTGGCCGGACTCGACCGCCGCCCTGGCCAGGAAGTCGCGCGCGAACTGGTGGACACCGATGTCGTTCAGGTTGGTCATCCGCATGTAGAGGCTCTGGGTGTTGAAGGCAGCGGAACAGCCCACGCCGCCGCCGCCCCCTGCCGCGCCGGTCTGCTGAACGACCGCTGCGGCGCCGGTGAACTCGCCGGAGACATGGATAGCACCGGAGTTCCAGGGGCTGAGGCTGGTGCTCTGCGCGGACCCGGCCTCCGCGCTCCCCTCACAGGCGCCGGTCGTCATGGACGAGACGCTTGCCGTGGCGCTCGCCGTCACGTACTGGCTCACGCCCTGCCCAACGATGTAGACTTGATTGTCGGCGGGGCCGGACTGGCTCCCCTCCGCGTTAGCCGACTGCCCCGCATAGGTCGCGGAGGCAACGAGGCACAGGGCGACGACAAGATACAGCGGCTTAGCGCAATGGCTCTTGCTCATGGCGCAGCTCCTTCCAGGCGTTCACGACCGAACTCATGTCGGCGCCGGGCACGCCTGGCCGGGGCCCCCGGTCCTCCAGTCCTGCGGACGCGGCCAGGCCGGCCTCACCTCCTCTCATTGGCTCCCACTGGTCCCGCCAGCGGCACGAGTTCGCCCCACGAGTAGGGGCCGGGATCCTGTGGAGTGTTGCGGTCACCGTAGCCGATGATGGGCACGCCCAGGCCTCCGCGCGTGGAACCGGTCGCGCCGGTGCCCCGGAACCGCTCAAGGGCGGCCTTCTCCAGGTCCCAGAGCGCGTCGGGGGCCATCGCACGCGTGCGCATAACCTCCGCGACGGACCCGAGCCCCGCCAGCTCCAGCATGGACATCGCGCCGAGGTAGGTTCCGACCATGCACTTCGCCTTCACATCGCCGTTGGCGGCGACACTGTAGGCGACCAAGAAGGGGCCCTCACCGTGCGCGAGGAGTGTGTCGGCGTCCGACGACAGGCTCCCCGATCGCGAACGCAGCAACACCTCGCGCGCTGCCACGGCCATGCTGTCGATGGGAAGACCGTCGCGCGACAGCGCATCCCTCTGCGCGCCGTGCAGACGCGAGAGTATCAGGCCGACGTCGATCGGAACGGTAGCGTAGTGCCGGATACGGTAGCGCGGAGCGGCCGCGCGGAAGAGCGCATCGTGACAGACCGGGCCCGCGCCAAACACATAGCGGTCGGCCTCCGCTAAGTCGCCCACGGGCGCGCCGACAGCGGACGAGAGCCCTATCAGGACCATTCCCAGGGGCAAGTCGGCGACGCGTATCGCCACGCGGGCGTCCCCGTGCTCGGGGGTCGTCTCGAAGGTCACCTCGGCGCCGACCGCATCCGTCAAGGCCGACAGAACCTCGCGGAACGGCCCCTCCATGGACAGGTCGACGGGAAGGTGCATGAGCGGCGAGAACTGCCAACCCGGCACCCCGAGCGGCCACTGAGACGTCTCGGGAGGAGGGCTGGCTACATACTGCTCGAGGTCCTCCGGTACGGCGCCCACCACGGAGTCTTTCACATTCGGGCGCCGCCAGAGCAGAAGCCCGTTCTCGACAACGAGCCGACCCGATGCGTCGAGGGAGTAGGCCCATACCCCCGGGTGAATCATCCTGTGCAGGAGCCGGCCGAGCAGTTCACCGTACGAAGGATCGCCGGGTGCAACCAACCGGAAGACGTTCACGTAGTGGCCCGGCGACGGCTGCGGAACGGGCTCCGAATGCAGCAACTCGCCCAGGAGATCGAGGAGCAGGAGCCGGTTCTCGGTTCGTGAGACCGGTTGGCTGTAGACCGCGTGTACCTCCGAGGAGGGGTCGAGTCGCGCCAGTGCCAGATCGTGGGGCGCCACGGGCGCCGGAGGGACTCCCTCCACGATCCACAGGTCGTCCGCCACGGTGCCGCGGGCCCCAAACGCCTCGATCACGCTCCCGACGAGGTCGTCTCGACTCATCGCGGCCGCCTCGACACCGCGCGTCTCCGGGCCGTACCGGGCCACGATGTACATCATCTCGGGGCTTTCGTCGGCGACCTGGTCGAGGGCCCCGACAAGGTCTATGCCGCGGGCGGTGAAGACACGAGGCCCTCGCACGTCCGCCGTGGCCCCGGCATCCACAGTCACACCCAGCGCCATCAGGCACAACGGAAGCCCGAACGCCTGCCAGGCACGCATCACAAACCACCTCCGAGCAACCCGCCATCCGCTGGCAAGTCCCCGTAGGGGAACTCGACCACGTCCGCTCCTTCGAGGCGACCGCGCAGTGCGAAGTAGAGGTGGCTTCCGACAGACTCGCGCACGGCTGGCGTCAGGAGGATGTACTGGGGCAGATGGTCCGCTCGCAACTCGTACAGCCATAGGGGAACTGGCCCCCCTTGCTCCGGAATGCACTGGACCACATTGGCCATGTCATCGGCGAGTCGGGTCCGCAGCAGGATGCGTGTGCGCTGGCCGAGGCCCCCGGGTAGGTTCCGCAACCGCGCCGGCCGGTCCAGGAGAGCCTGACGTTCCTCGGGCGAGAGGAGGTCCCACCACCACTGCCGCATCCGTTCGACGGCCACCCACCGCTCGTCGCGCGAGGAAACCGACATCGTCCACATGTCGAGGGGGAGCGCCGCAAGGAGGAGGTCCAGAGGGCATGCAGGTGGCTCGAGTCGCGCCCGACCCTCCGCGGTTGGCTGGGCATGGGCGCCGCACAGGGCCGCGAGCGCCACGAGGGCGTCGCCCGCGCGCACTTCGCGGAGTCGCAGACGGAAGGGCGCATCCGGAGCGTCCGCCCACCCGACGGGAGTCCCGATGGCGTTCGATAGGGCCTGAGCGGCCTCCAGGGCGGTCCCGCTAACCTCCACACTGAGTGTCGGAGTCTCGCCACCGCCCAGACTGAGACCGACCTCCGCCATCCCCCGCTCCACCAGGCGCCGCATCAGTTCGTCCTCGCCGACCATCGCGCCCTCGGCTTCGAGAGCTTGGGCGAGAGGACGCGTCCGAGTGCCGGGGATCCAGTCCTGTGCGGCGCCCATCGAATCGTCCGGGCCGTGGCGCGGACGCGAAACGAGCAAGTACTCACCGGCCTGGTCGGGATCGCCCGAGGGCGGGACGGGGCTTCGCGGCCCGTAAGGCACGATTCGCAAGAGCGCATCGCCCGCCGCCACGCAGCCATGCCATCGCAGCATCTCCTCGAGCGCGGGCGCGGCCATCCACAGGGCCGCCTCGCACGCGACACGGTAGGCCTCCGGTCCCGTGTCGCCAGTGAGCATGCGCGCGATCGTCTCGACCACGAGTTCGCGCCATCCAGGCTCCCACTCCGAGCCCGAGTCGTGCGGACGCAAGAGCAGGGCGCGTGAGCGGTCGTCAAGCCCCGCCCTGATGCGCTCGGCAACCTCCCCCTCCACTCCCGGCCGCGCGAGCAGCATGTCCCTCCAGACGGCTGCCTCCACACCTGTCTGGGCCGCCGCCTCGAAGAGGGCCATGTAGAGGTCATCGGTCTCCGCGCGCACAACGGCGCCTCCGGGTAGACCGGTCGTGATGAGCGACAAATGGTGCTGATCGGCGAGCATCTGGAGGAACGTGGGCAGGGCCACCCCCTCGGGTGGCGGCTGCCCACAGCAGAGAAGGAGACCCACTAGCGCCACATGCATCGCGCAAGACCCCCTTTGCGCGGCGACTCCACTCGCCAGGCCGAGGCCGACGCGGGAGCGCCGTCGCGACGCGAAGTGGGGCGAACAGACCGGGTACCCCGCCTCACGCGCAGGTTACCTATCAGACCGTGAGTCCATTCCCCCCCCCCCGGCCGCACCTCCTTCGCGTCCGTGAAATAACCGGGCAACGCGTGGGGGGGAGCAAGGCGGCGCGGCAGCGCGGTGGCCCTGACGAGCCGTTCACAAACAGTGTACGGAGGGGCCGCATTGGGCCATTCAGGCGGGGTTCAGGGCTTCGGTGGGCCCCAAACCGGCCCGTCCACCGGCCGGCTCGCACTGGTCGCGGAGCCGAGGGACCGCTCGCGTGGCGCCCGCGTCTACGCGTGCAACCCGGACGGCTCGGGCCTGAAACTCCTCACCCCCGCCGAGGAGGACCCTCTGCCTATCTTCGTCTTCCCGGAGACGGGAACGCCCGCGTTCGAGTGGCCGTAAGCCGCAACGAATAGCGGAGTCATGTGTCAGAGTAGGTCCCTGTATAGAGACGCCGCGTCGAGGCGTGAGCCCCGGCGCGGCGTCTCGCATTCGGCGCCTCAGAAGATCCCCCACTCCAGCGCCGAGGCGTCGACCGTGTAGCGCGAGACGACCTTCCCGCCGGCCCGCGCGACCCACTCGTGGCCAAGGTAGGAGTGCTGCGCGATCTCCTGGCCGGGGGCGAGGTCGTGGTACTTGCGGAAGCTGTCGCCGCTCTTCCAGAAGACCTCGACGGGCTCCTGGCGGAGGTTCCGGATCGTGAAGGTGCAGCCCGCGTCACCCCTCGAGAGGTCGTACTCCAACGGCGGCTCCACGCCCTGCAGGTTCCGCACGAAGTAGTCCCACGTGCGCCGCGTGCCGTAGCTTCCGGTGCCGTGGCCCATGCCGGGCTCGATGAGCAGGTCGAAGTCCTTGTTCGCCTTGATCAGCGCACCCACGAACCGCATGGTCGAGGCGTAGGCGTTCACGTTGTCGTCGAGTTCTCCGTGGATCAAGAGCAACTTCCCGCGGAGGTCGGCCGCGTGCTCGATGTTCGACTGCTCGGCGTAGTGCTCTCCGATCGGGTAGCCCATCCACTGCTCGTTCCACCAAGTCTTGTCGGTGCGGTGGTCGTGGTTGCCGGATATGGCGACCGCGACCTTGTAGAAGTCCGGCCGCGCAATCAGGGCGTGCGCCGCGTTGTACCCGCCCGCGGAGGTCCCCGTAATCCCCACCCTTGTAAGGTCCATGTACGGGTAGCGCTCGGCGGCGGCCTGCATCCAGAGGATGCGGTCGGGGAAGCCGCTGTCGCCGAGGTTGCGCCAGCACACGTCGTGAAACGCCTTGGAGCGTCCCGACATCCCCATGCCGTCGATCTGCACGACGATGAAGCCGAGTTCCGCCAGCGCCTGCGACCCGTGCGCGGCGCTGAAGCCGACCGGGATCATGGTGTCCTGGGGGCCCGCGTAGATGTTCTCGATCACCGGATGCTTGCGCGACGCGTCGAGGTTCGAAGGGCGGAAGATCACACCCCAGATGTCGGTGACCCCGTCGCGCCCTTTGGCGTGAAAGGGCTCGGGCCACGGCCAGCCCGCGGCGACGAGATCGTCTGTCTCGGCTTTCTCGAGTTCGCACACGAGCGAGCCGTCCGATGACCGCCGGAGCGTCGTGACGGGCGCGAGGTCCACGCGCGAGTAGCGGTCGAGGTAGTACGCGCCATCGGGCGAGAAGCCCAGGTCGTGCGTGCCGGGGCCGTCGGTGAGCCGCGTGAGGCCCGTCCCGTCGAGGTTCACGCGGTAGTGATGGATGTGGTAGGGGCTCTCGCCGTGCTCGCGGCCGCTCGCGGTGAAGTGCACGGTCCGCGCCTGCTCATCGACGCTCTCGACCCCGCGGACCACCCACTCGCCTTGCGTGACCTGGTTCTTCATCTCGCCGGTGGCCACGTCGTAGAGGTAGAGGTGGTTCCAGCCGTTGCGCTCGGAGGCCCAGAGGATCTCTCCGGTCGCGTCGAGGTACCGGAGATACTCCTTCCCGATCGCGACAAAGGTGTCCGGCTTCTCGTCGATGACGGTCCGGGTCGCGCCCGTCCAGGCGTCGACTTCGATCACGCGCGTGCGCTGAAAGCCCCGGTGCACCTGCTTGTAGAGGAAGTGACGCCCATCGGGCAGCCAGTGCGGGTCGGGCGGACCCCACCAGTCCACCGGCTCCGCGTCCACGCGGACGGGTTCGCGCTTCTCGACATCGACGAGCCACATCTCGTGGGAGTCGAGACGGTCGCCGGGGAGGTCGTACGGGTGCGAACGGACGACGGGGCGGAAGCCCTCCGCGGGGACCGACTCCATCATGTGCATCTCCGCGTGCTCGCCCGGCGCGGTCTTGATCGCGACGATGCGCTTAGAGTCAGGCGCCCACTGGAGGAGCGAGTAGCGCCCGCCCGGCGCCCCGTCGTCGGTGAGCCGGACCTCGTCGCCGCCGCCGACGGGGCGCAGCCACAGATCGAGGTCTCTCTCGGTCACATCCCACGCACCGTCGGGGGAG
>CAZCER010000214.1:0-3660 GCA_964497385.1 uncultured Armatimonadia bacterium
CCCAGATGGAGTACCCTGCGCAGACCGTCCTCCGGCACATCGACCTGCACACCAAGCACTTCACGAAGACGCTTCTCGCCGCGAACGATGACTTCAGCTTCCAAGGCGACGAGACCATCCGCTACGCGCTCGAGCAGGGACTCGCCCTTCGCGATGACAGCATTCTGGTGCAGCCCGGTGAGAACGCCTACTTCCACGCCGAGATGGCTCAGGACTTCTGGCCGACAACGCCCGTCATCCTCGAGTGCGAGCACTACGGCGGCTCCCGCGATCGCGGGAACTGGCAGGACGGGAGCCTCTACCTCAAGGCCGTGGAGGACTACCATGCCAGCTACGCCGCCATCCACTGGTGGCCCCGTGAGTTCCTGGAGGAGAACCGCGACCTGATCGACCGCATCAACCTTCGCCTGGGCTACCGCATCCAGCTTGTCGAGGCTTCATGGCCTTCGACGGTCCGGATGGGCGACAGCTTCCCGTTCCGCGCGGTCTGGCGGAACGCGGGCGTGGCGCCGTGCCTTCCGGGCGGCTTCCCGGCGGTGACCCTCCGGGACGCGGACGGCGGGATCGTCACGCTATGGCCGGATGAGGGCTTCGACGTTCGGAACCTCCCGGTCGGGCCGCCCGGCGAGGCCGCAACGGTGGAGCGGTCGGTCACGCTGGCGCCGCCGTTCTACGTGCGTCCGGGAGTCTACGATGTGCTCGTCTCGGTCGGGACGCGGGCAGGCGCGCCGACGATCGCTCTTCCGCACGACGGCGACGACGGTCAGCGCCGCTATCGGCTCGGGACCGTCACGTTCCGCGGCGACTACACGGTCGAGGCCGGCGCCCCCGAGCGGCGCGGCGACGCCTGGGCGCTCCCTCTAACTTGGACCGTGCACGGCGCCCTCCCCGACGGAGTCGCGCCTTTCGTGCACTTCGTTTCCGAGGGGCAGATCGTCTTCCAGGGCCAAGCCGATCCGGCGGCCGACCTCGCGTCCCTCGCCGTGCCCGGCGTCCACAGCGCGCCGTGCCTGTTCACGGTTCCGCCGGAGGCCGCGGGCAAGGAGTTCGTGGTCTACGCGGGGCTTTGGGACCCGGTTCGGATCGGACAACCCGACGAGCGGATGATCCCCGATTCCGGCGACGCCGAGCGCCGCGTGGCGCTGGGGCGGGTGCGGGTGCGCGAGGACGCTCTCGAGTGGCTGCGGCCGTAGCCGAGCGCGCGACGGGGATCGGGCTGAACGTCCGGCCTTTCCTGAGGCGTTCGGCCTCTGAAGGTGCCGCCGCGCGCCGCGGTGAATGCGCGCTTTGTTGGGGAACGAACGGTGTGGTTAGGGTCCACGCGCGTGTGGAGATCAGGAGGATGCGCGTCCATGAGCGTCCGGAGGGCTGTCGGCGCGGCGAAGGGCGACCGGTCGGAGAGCACGCACGCGGCTCTCGCCCTCAGTCCGGTGGTCCGTTTCCTTCGCGGCTTGTTCTCGAAGAAGCCCGACGATCTGGACGCGGCCTTCCTGCGCGCGGTGGAACTCAGCGAATGGAAGAAGGCGCTCAAGTGCATCGAGCACGGCGTCGATGTGAACGCCCAGACGCACGCCGGCTTCACAGCCCTGCATCTGGCGGCCGCCAACGGGGACATCGGCCTCGTAGGCGTGCTCATGCGCCACGGCGCGGACGTGAACGCCAGGGGGCTTGGCGGCACGCCGCTGCATCTGGCCGCCGCGCACGGACACCTCAGCGTCGTACGCGCGCTGCTCCTCTATGACGCCAATCCGCTCCTGATCGACTCCGACGGCAACAGCCCCGCCGACGTGGCGGCCGCCCCGGAGATCGAAGACCTGCTCCAGCACGAGGTGCGAAAGCTCCGCAAGAAGTACGCCGATTTCGCACAGGGCCTCGAGGGCTCAGAGGAGCGGGACGGCTAGGGGACGGCCGTCTCCTACACGGGGTCGTTCGAGCGTGCTAAGCTGTACGTAGCGACCGGCCACGCCCTCCTGAGGTGATCCTCTCGTGTTCCGAATGCGCCTTGCGTTAGCATTGCTCGCCGCCCTCGCGGCGATTACCGGAGCCGCGCCCGCCGAGGATTGGCCCGCTTGGCGGCGCGACGCTCTGCGCACCGGCTCGACGCCCGAGACCCTCGCTGACGAACTCCACCTGCAGTGGGTCCTCGAGAGCCCGCCCCTTGAGCCCGCGTGGCTCGATGAGCGCCGCATGCGCTTTGACGCCTGCTACGAGCCTGTCGCGGCCGGAGGCCGGCTCTTCGTCAACTCCCCGCGCGATGACAGCGTCTTCGCGCTCGACGCCCGGACCGGCGCGGAGATCTGGCGCTTCCGCGCGGACGGGCCGGTGCGCTTCGCTCCGCTTGTGTGGCGCGACCGCGTCTACTTCGTCTGCGATGACGGGAGTCTCTACTGCGTCGCGGCTTCGGACGGAAGCCTCCGATGGCGGTTTGAGGGAGCGCCCGACGGGCGCAAGGTGATCGGCAACAAGCGCCTCATCAGCGCGTGGCCCGCGCGCGGGGCGCCCGTCATCGAGGAGGGGCGCGTCTACTTCGCGGCCGGCGTGTGGCCTTTCATGGGCATCTTCCTCTACTGCCTGGACGCCGAGTCGGGAGACGTGATCTGGGAGAACGACGGCTCCGGCTCGATCTACATCCTTCAACCGCACGACTCGCCCGCTTTCGCCGGCGTGGCGCCGCAGGGGTACTTCGTCGCCGCGGACGACGCTCTCCTCGTGCCGGGCGGGAGGTCGACGCCCGCTTGCTACGACCGCGCGACCGGGGACTTCCGCTACTTCCGCCTCCATGAGGGCCACCACACGGGCGAGTCCCAGGTGACCGCCGCGGGAGGGGTCTTCTACTTTCCGAACGAGGCGCACAGCGTCGCGACGGGTGAGGAGATCGCGGCGACGCCGGGTTTCCCGGTGCTCGACGCGGAGGCGGCCGCGCGCCCCGTGCCTCCGAGCCGGGTCGTGCTCGACTACGGCGCGACGTGGCGCTATGACGACTCGGGGGCGGACCTTGGCGCTGGTTGGCGCGAGCCCGACTACGACGACGCCGCGTGGCCCGAGGGGCCGGCGGAACTCGGTTACGGGGACGATGACGAGAAGACCGTGTTGAGCTACGGCGACGACGAGGAGAACAAGCGGGTCACGTGTTGCTTCCGCACGGCGTTTGAGTTGGACGCGATTCCCGCCGACCTGCCGCTGAACGCGTCCGTGCGCTACGACGACGGCGTGGCGCTCTACCTGAACGGCCGCCGTCTCGCCGGCGCGGGCGTGCCCGAGGAGGCCGACTTCGCGACGCTCGCGACGTCGGGGCATGAGGGCAAGCTCAAGGTCGTGTTCGGCGATCTCGACAAGTCCTTGCTTCGGGTCGGTCGCAACGTGCTTGCGGCGGAGGTGCACCAAGAGGCGCCCGACAGCTCCGATCTCAGCTTCGACATGCGCCTCGCCTTCGAGCCCGTCGTCAAGGAGGCTTGCGCCTTCCTCGCGGCCGACGGCGACGTGGTTGGCGGCAACCTGGTCGACGGGGTCTTCCGGGATCTGTGGTCCCTCGAGGCGGACGCCGAGCGGGTGTGGCTGCGCGCGGGAGGACGCCTGTACGCGAGCGGCGACGGCAAGCTTCTTGCCGTGGACCCGCCGACGGCTGAGCGGTCGGCGCGGGTGGCCTGGGAGCGGGAGTTC
>CAZCER010000214.1:3670-8076 GCA_964497385.1 uncultured Armatimonadia bacterium
GGGCCGCCTGTACTGCTTCGGTCCGGAGCCGACGGAGGCGCGGACGCTCGCGGCGGCGCCTCCGTCCGCGGTTTCGACTGATGTGACCGCCTCCGTCCAGGCCGTGCTGGACGCGGTGACCGACCCCGCAGCCTACTGCTTCTGGTGGGGCGTTTCGGACGCGGAAGCCATCGTCTCCGTGGCTCAGCGAACGCAACTCAAGATGATCGTGATCGACCCCGATCGCGAGCGCGTGGAAGCGCTTCGCAAGCGCCTCGCGGACGCCGACCTCTACGGCTCCCGCGTCGCGGCGCACGTCGGCCGCCCCTGGGAGTTCGGGCTCCCGCCCTACGCCGCGCACCTCATCGTCGTGGAGGGCTCGCGCTTCGCCGAGGACGACGCCTCGAGGGCGTTCGCGCGCGCGCTCTTCGCGTCGCTGCGCCCCTACGGCGGCGTCGCTCTGCTTGCCGGCGCGCCGGAGTGGCTCGACGCGTTCGCCCGGACGACCCAAGCTTGCGACCTCGCGAACGCGCGACTGGAGCGGCGCGGGGACCGGCTCACACTGACCCGCGAGGGCGCGCTGCCCGGCTCCGCGAACTGGGCGCAGAACTACTGCGACGCGGGCAACACGGTGGTCTCGAAGGATCGACTCGTGAAGGCTCCGCTCGGCCTGCTCTGGTTCGGCGGCTCCTCGAACTCGGCGATTCTCCCGCGGCACGGGCACGGGCCTCCCGAGCAGATCGTGGATGGACGTCTGTTCATCGAGGGCCCGAACTCGCTGCGCGCGATGGACGTGTACACCGGCCGCGTGCTCTGGGATCGGGAACTCCCCGGAGTCGGCAAGCCGTATGACAACACGTCGCACCAGCCGGGCGCGAACGCGCTGGGAAGCAACTACGTCTCCGCGTCGGACGGGATCTACGTCGCGTATGAGCAGCGATGCCTCGTGCTCGACCCGGCCACCGGGGAGACGCTCCGCGAGTTCACGCTTCCGCCGCTGCCGGGTTCCGAGACTCCGCCCGCGTTCGGGATCATGAAGGTCTGGGAGGACTTGCTTGTCGTCGCGGCGTCGCCGATTGTCTTCGTGGGAGAGAAGGCGATCGGACTGGGGGACAACTGGGACGCGACATGCAGCAAGCGCCTTACGGCCCTGGACCGTCGCACGGGCGAGGTCCGCTGGAGCCGCGACGCCGGGTTGAGCTTTCGGCACAACGCGATCGCCGTCGGCGGCGAGAGGGTCTACTGCATCGACAAGCTGCCGGACCCGATCGTGAAGCGCATTGAGGAGGGGGGCAAGACCGTTCCCGCCGCCCCGAAGCTGCTCTGTCTGGACGTTCGCACCGGGGAGACGATTTGGGAGCGCGACGAGGGCGTGTTCGGGAGTTGGCTCGGCTACTCCGAGGAGCGCGACCTGCTGCTCCAGGCAGGCCGTCCTTCGCGCGACATGCTCTCCGACGAACGCGGCGACCGGATGATGGCGCTCGAGGCGGGCACGGGCGAGGTTCGCTGGGACTTGCCGCACGAGTATTACGGTCCGTGCCTCATCCACGGCGACCGCATCATCACCCAGACCATCACCGTGAACACCCTCGGCGGCGCCTACGACCTGCTGACCGGAGAGCGTCTCGGGGGCCCCAGCCCCGTGACGGGCGTGGAGAGGCCCTGGACGTACGGCCGGCACTACGGCTGCAACACCGTCATCGGAAGCGAGCACCTCATCACTTTCCGGTCGGCCGCCGCGGGTTACTACGATCTCGTGAGCGATGGAGGCACGGCGAACCTCGGAGGCTACAAGTCGAGCTGCACCTCCAACCTCATCGCCGCGAACGGGGTGCTCAACTCGCCGGACTACACGCGGACCTGCACCTGCAGCTACCAGAACCAGACTTCGCTCGCACTCATCCACATGCCCGACGTGGAGATGTGGTCCTTCAACACCGAGGAGGCAAGCACGGCTCGCGTCCAGCGCCTCGGCGTGAACCTCGGCGCCCCCGGCGACCGACGCGACGACGAGGGCGTCCTGTGGCTCGACTATCCGAGCGTGGGAGGGCCTTCGCCCGATGTCGCGATCTCCCGCGCGCCGGAGCAGCCGCGTTGGTTTCGGAGGCACTCGCTTCGCGTGTCGGGCTCGGACCATCGTTGGGTCGCCGCCTCGGGGGCTGTCGGGCTTGAGTCCCTCGACATCGCTCTCGGTGGAGCAGAGGGCCAGCGAGGCGCGTACGCCGTCACGCTGCACTTCGTCGAGCCCGGCGACGCCGGCCCGGGTGAGCGGGTCTTCGACGTGTTGCTGAACGGCGTCGTCGCGTGCAGCGGCCTTGACGTCGCCGCGGAGGCGGGAGGGCCGCTGCGCGCGCTCGTCAAAGAGGTCGGTCCCGTGGAGGCCGGAGAGACGTTGACGATCGACCTGCGCGCTCGAGCGGGGGAGACGGTCCTCTGCGGCGTGAAGCTCGAGGCGATCGAGTAGCGGGGGAACCGTTCCCGGCGGAGGAATGTCCAAGAGGCGGACGCAATGTGCTACCACCGACTCCAGGGCGACCCGGGAGGCCGCAGCGCCCCCTCCGCCGGAAGGACGATCCGATGCCGCTGACGGTGCTCCTCGCGCTCCTTGCGGGCGCGCTCGGGCAGAACCTACCTCAGACGCCGGGCGGAGCCGATCCGGCGCCGGACCTTTCGCCGCAGGCGATCACCGCTTTGGCCGAACGCCTTGGGATTCCCGAGGAGCGGGTGGAGTTGGTGGACCGCTGGGCCGTACGGTGGCCGAACGCCTCGCTGGGGCTGCCTGAGCCCGGCATGGCGTACGCCCAGGTCGTTGTGCCCGGCCAGTGCATTCTCGTGCGCGCCGACGGAACCCAGTACCTCTACCACGCCGCCGACACCGGGCGAGTCGTGTTCGCGGGCGAGTGGGTGGAACCGGACATCGTGCAGGTCACCGAACTCGCCGGCCTGGTCGAGAGGGGCGGCAAGGACCACGTCTGCATCGACGGCACCCTCGTGCTCCGCCAACGCGACGCGCTCTTCTACGAGGGTCCGGCCGAGCCGGACGCCCTTCCGGAGCGCGAGAAGCCCGTGCTGATCAACGGCCCGGCGCTTCAGCCGTTCATCAGCCGGACATGGGGCGCGGCGGAGAAGGGCGCGGCGGTTGTGCGCGTCACCGGGAAGCCTTACGGGCCGGCCCACCCGATCGCGCGCGACGTGCAGTCGGAGGTCGGGTTGCTCGCGGAGCGCATCCAGATCATCCAGGCGAGGCCCCAAGTTCCTCGACTCGTGCCCCTCGCCGACCTCCGCGCCGACCCCGACTCCTACCACCAGACCATCGTGAACGTGCAGGGAAGCCTGGCCAGTTCGTTCGGGGTGTGCGAACTCACCGACCTCCAGACCCATAGCGCCGCGGAGCCGGGCGTCTGGGTGGAAGGCGACCTATCCGGACTCGCCCGACCGGCCGGAGGCGGCGCGGTGGAACGGGCCCGCGTGGAGGTCACCGGGCTCTTCGAGCGGCGGGCGGCTTTCGACGGCGCGAACGGCTTCGGAACGGACGGCAAGTGGCGCTGCCGCATCACCGCGAAGTCGGTCCACGGACTCGGCTCCGTGCTTAGTTACGAGGATCTGATCGAACGTTCCGCTGATCTGAACGGATCGCTCGTCTGTGTGCGCGGGCGCCTGTTCCTGGGCGAGGGCCTCTCGGATCTGACGTCGCTCGAGCCCTACGCCGCGGGTCGAAAGGACCCGGGCTGCCTTATCTCCGGGGATCTCTCCTCCATGGGCGGAGGCGACATCGCCGACGCCGCGGTCGGCCGGCCGGCCCTCGTGACCGGCCGTCTGGAGGTCTCCGAGAGCCGCGAGGGCTTCGGCCGCGCGGGCACCCGGGGGCTCCGCATCGAGGCGACGACGGCGCGCTGGCTCTCGCGAGACGAACTCCCGGCGGATCCGGAGGTCTGGCCCGAACTCGCCTACGTCGCGGAGCGGAAGGACGCCCCGGCGGGCGACCTGGTCGCCCGCGCCCCGGGCCCGGACGCCGCGCGCCCCGTGCACGCCGGGGTGCTCGCGTTCGCCGCCTCGCCCGACGGCGCGGAAACGCTCGTCGTGCGCCCGGTCGAGAACGGCGCTGAGCTGCTTCTTCTCGCGAGCGAAGGCGACCCGTCCTCGGTGGCAACCGCGGGAACCATCGCGGAGCCCGCCTGGTCGCCGGACGCCGGGCGCTTCGCGGCGATCATCAACGGAGTCCTGCGGGTGTATGAGGCCGAGTCGCTTGCGCCCGCGGCCGCCGGGCCCGACCTGACGGGATCGGCCGCTCGCTGGTGGTGGTCCCCGGACAGCCGGCGGATACTCATCACGACGGTGGAAGCCAACCATGCGGAGACCCTCGTGCTTGACGCGGAGACGGGCGACCTCACGACGTGGGCCGAAGGGGTCGAGGCGCTCGGATGGCA
>CAZCER010000215.1:0-8071 GCA_964497385.1 uncultured Armatimonadia bacterium
CACGGCGATGCGGTCGACGATGAGTCTGGCCGCGCCCGTCGTGGTCACGCGCGTTTCAGCTCGGCTCGGGTCGCCCGGCCAGTCCATCGTCGTCGTGATCCAGGTCCACGCGCCCGCCGAGAGGTCCGAACCGCTCACGACGCGCTTTCCGATCCCGAACCCGAGGCCGTCGTAGTGGCCCTGGTTGATGTCCACGGTGCAGAGTTCGTCGTCGGGCGCGGGAGCCTCTCCCTCGGCGAGCATCATGCGGTAGGCGACGAGGTAGCGGCCGGGATCGAGATGCTCGTAAGGGCCGAACACGAGCGCGCCAGCCTGACGCCCCGCGCCGGGCGAGATCCACGCCTCACCCCACATCGCGTCCGGGCGCTTCACGAGCGATCCGAACTGGTGGCTCAAGGTCGCCGCGTCCCAGAGAGCGACCATGTCCGCGCTCGCGACGCCCTCCGGCGCGGGGAGCGAGCAGAGGCTCGCCGGGCAACCGGTCGCGCCCACTCGAACCGTCACCGTTGCGACCGTCGCATCCTCGACCCGAAGCCACACGTCCCGCGTCTCCTTGGCCTCGAGCGCGACGCTCTCCGCTTTGCCCTCATCAAGGCGCACGACCACGTTGGCCGTCTCCGAGCCGCCGTTCACGAGCCGCACCGGAAGCCGCGTCTCAGCGCCTTCGAGCGCCGCATAGGCGAGCCGCTCGTTGAAGCCCTCGGCGCCGACCAGGACGCGCTCACGGCTCCAGCGGGTCACGGCCGCGAGGGCTTCGTCCATCCGCGCCACCTTGAACCGCTGGGGATCGAGCTTGTCGGCGGCCTCGCGATGCACCATCACGTGTCGGTCGTAACTGTGGAGGTCGGCGTAGACGAGGATCACGAAGGGGGGCGTATGCCTCTCGGCGATCGCCTCGATGCGGTCCACGAGCCAGTCGACCGCCTTCGCGCGGCCGGCCTCCTCGCGGAAGACCCGGTAGTAGGGCTCTCCGCCGGTGGCCGTGTTCTGCCAGTACATGAGGCCGTGATCGACGATCAGTGTGCCGTTCGGCGCCATGGTCATGCGCGCGCGGCCATCGTTCACCGTCAGGGCGAGCGCGTCCGCGTTCGCCGCGTACTCCGCACGGACCCGCGCCTTGCGCGCCATCCAGATGTCCACACACGGCAGGTCCGCCGCCCGGCATGCGTCGCGTGTCCAGCGCGCGAACTCAGGGACGTTCGGCATGAAGTCCGGATATACGTAGCCCGCGCCCGAGCAGCCCGCGAAGCAGTAGTCGTTCGGCGTCGCCTCCGCGTAGAAGTAGTCGAGCATCGCCGGGAAGTGGCTCGCCATGAGGGGGCTCACGCCCCAGTTGAACGGGATGCGGCCACGGTCGGGGTCGAACCAGCTGTCCATGAAGAACGGCAGCGGCCCCTTCATGGTGTCGCCCTCGCTCGTCATGAAGCAGACGTAGTACTTGCCCTCCGGAACGACGTTCTCGGGCGTGAACCGGATCGGCTGTTCGAGGCGCTTCGCGATGGGGACCTTCGAGTGGAAGCTCCAGTTCGCCCCGAAGTGGAACGAGTAGTGCCCGTGCTCGGAGATCAGCTTGCACCAGTAGTCCTCGGGCTCGCCGTACCCGGTGATCTCGCACGGGGTCTCGAGCGCATCGAGGATCCGCCGGTACATCGCGGCCTGCTCCGGGCTTCCCCCGACTGGCGCGCCTCCGTAGCTCGGCATGACCTCCGGCGACGGAACGAGGTTGAACGCGAACCCGCGGTTCAGGGTCACCCAGTCGTAGCCCCACATCGGCCCGCAGAGCTGCCCGAACCCTTCGCACGGGCCGCACGCCGAGTGCGCGAAGCGGCGGTTGCATCGCGGCATGAGTTCCCGGAGCGCCCAGTCGTAGGCCTCCACGCTGTTCTCGAATCGGCCGCGGAGGTCGTGGACCACTGGCAGGCCGAGGTCGGTCAGCGGGACAGCCGGGCTCAATTCGGGGCCGTCACCCGTCTCCGAGACAAACCGGACGCTCTTCCACACCACACGCGCGCTCTCGCCGAGCACATGAAGCTGAACCCGCGCGAAGGCGTGCTCGCCGGTGAGGCCCGCCATCTCGGCGACATTCCAGCGGCGCACGCCCGGCTCGGAGACGGCCTCCAGCGCGAGGTCGTCCTCTCCGCCGTCGATCCGGCCGTTCCCGTCGCGGTCCCAGGTGAGTTTGATCGCCCATTGGGCGTCTTCACCGGTGAGAGACGCGACCTCGACCTCCAGAACCGGCCACCGTGCGAGGTCGACGGTCACCGGTCCGAGCGAGGTGAACGCATACGGCTGCGCGGGGTCTGGGATGTTCTCGATCACCTCGAGTCCCTCCCCCGGAAGCAGTGCGATCCTCGCCCCTGCTCCCGGGCTCATCTCCGCGAGGATCTCCGGAGTCTCGGCCGAGAAGTCGCATCCCGCCCAGAGCCGGCTCGCACGCAGTGACGGCGTTCGGCCGGCCAGCATAGACGGGCTCACGGGGATCAGATCCTCGATGCCTGCGAGCGTGGTCGCGACGTACCGGCCCGCGTCCACCCCCGGGTCGTAGACGACGAGGCCCTTCACCGAGTCCCTGTACCGAGCCAGCAGGTCGCGGAACCCGCTCTGCGTCTCGTACCTGAGGCCGTTCCGCTCCTCGTAGATGGCGAGCCAGCGGTCGTCCGGCGCGCCGAGAAAGAGCTTCGGGCCATCGCGGTTCACGATCCCCTGCAGCGCTTCCGCCGCGAGCCTCTCCCCCGAGCTGAGTTCGGAGATGTCGAACACGACGCTTTGGTCGTTCTGGCCGATGGCAAGCGAGAGCAGAATGCACGGAAGCATCGAGGGTGTTGTCCTTCCGGGACGATCGCCGGGGGAGGTGCTGGCTACGCGACGGCTTCCGCCGCCTCGCCGATCCGCCGTACGGCTTCGGACATCAGGTCAAGCGGCGCGTCGTGATGGGTCACCAGGCGGACGACAGGGCCCGTCGGATAGCAGAGCACGCCGCGCGCGCAGAGGTCCTTCGCGAAGTCCACGGACGAGACGCCCAGGTCCGTCACGTCGAAGTAGACCATGTTGGTCGGGTACGACGGATGCGCCAGCTTCAGCCCGGGGATGTCGCGGATGCCCTCTGCAAGGATGCGGGCCTTCTCGTGGTCCTCGGCGAGGCGGTCCACCATCGTCTCGAGCGCGACAATGGCCGCCGCGGCGAGCACTCCGGCCTGGCGCATCCCGCCTCCGAGCAGCTTCCGCTTCCGCCGCGCCGCCTCGACGAACTCCGCGGAGCCCACGAGCGCGGAGCCGACCGGCGCGCAGAGGCCCTTCGAGAAGCAGAACATGACCGAATCGGCCGGAGCGGCGAGTTCCGCCGCGTCGACGCCCTGCGCGACCGCGCTGTCGAAGATGCGGGCGCCGTCGAGATGGAGCGCGAGGCCGTGGCGGTCCGCGACGTCGCGCAACGCGCGCGAGGTCGCGAGCGTCACTACGGCCCCGCCGCCTCGATTGCTCGTGTTCTCGAAGACCAGCAGCCTCGTCTCGGGGCTATGGATGTTCGGGACGTTGACGGCCTTGTCGTAGCCGGCGACATCGGGCTGCCCGTCGGGGCGCGATGGGACCGGGTCCATCACCAGGCCACCAAGGGCGGAGAAGCCCCCGGCCTCGTAGATGCGTGAGTGGCAGAGTTCGTCCATGACGACGGCGTCGCCCGGACGGCAATGCACCAGCCCCGCGATGAGATTGCCCATCGTGCCCGACGGGACGAAGAGAGCGGCCTCCTTGCCGAGCCTCTCCGCCGACATGGCCTGCAGACGGTTCACCGTGGGATCGTCGCCCGCGACGTCGTCGCCGACTTCGGCCTCGGCCATCGCCTTGCGCATCGCCTCGGTGGGTTTGGTGACAGTGTCGCTCCGCAGGTCAATCACGGTCTCGCTACCAGCCATACGCGCCTTCCGCCTCCTCGGCCGCCGCGCGGAGCCCGCTCACATAGAGCACCTTCAGATGCCGGCCCCGGCGCACGAACGTGACCGTGAGAGGAGCGTCGAACCGTCGTACGGGCCGATCCTCCTCGAGTTCGGTCACGTGCATCAGGATCTCGGTGTCCAGTTCCGTCTCGCTGGTCCGCGTCACCTGCACGGTGGTCCAGTGGACCTCCCACGCGCGCTTCCCAATGAAAGCCCCGCGCAGGTGCGTCTGGAGCGAGAGGCGGGAGTTCCCCATGTCATCCGCGTACTTCTCGTCCAGCAAACGGAGGATGCGCGCCGTGGACTCGTACCTGGCTCCCTTGGAGCACTGCACAAGCGCGGCCTGAATCTTCTGTTCATCGGTCTTCGTGTCGCGCGTGGCCACCAGCACGACCGCGGCGAGAACGAGCAGCGCGACAATCGGGACCACCACACGGGCTCTCCGCATATCGACCCCTCCCGTCATGGAGCGTCATGCTCCTATCTGTCGCCATGCTGTCGAGCGTTCCTTCCCCTGATAGCTCGGAGTGCGCCCGCGCACGCCGCGCCATTACGTTGTACAATCGCGCCGACGAACCCGAAAGAGGCGGTGGCCCCTTGCCTTACAACGGACTGCCCGACTTCATCCGCGCGCTCGAGGCTCAGGGCGAACTGGTGCGCGTCACCCAGGAACTCAGCCCGGCGCTCGAGATGACCGAGGTGATCGATCGCGCCTGCAAGCTTCCTGACGGCGGGCCGGCGCTTCTCTTCGAACGTCCGAGGGGCTTCTCCATGCCCGTGCTCGCGAACGCCTTCGGCTCGCGCAAGCGCATGGCGATGGCGCTCTCGGCCGGCTCCGTCGAGGAGCAGGCCCAACGCATTGAGGCCCTCCTCCACACGGCGCCGCCCGAGGGCCTCGGCGACGCGGTCCGGACGCTGGGCGACCTCCTGCGCCTGAAGAGCGCGCTGCCGAAGCGAGTGTCGGGTGGGCGCTGCAAGGAGGTCATCCTGCACGGTGGCGACGTCGATCTAGGGCGGCTGCCTGTGCTCACGTGCTGGCCGCTCGATGGGGGGCCCTTCGTGACCCTCCCGATGGTGGTCACGAAGCACCCGGAGACCGGCGCGCGGAACGTCGGGATGTACCGTCTGCACGTCTACGACGAGCGCACCACCGGCATGCACTGGCACACCCACAAAGTCGGGGCCTCGCACTACCGCGCGGCCGAGCGAATGGGCGAACGCCTTCCCGTCGCGGTGGCGCTCGGCGGCGACCCCGCGGTCACCTACTCGGCCACCGCGCCCCTCCCGGAGGGCGTCGACGAGTTCCTGTTCGCCGGGTTCCTCCGCCAGAAGCCCGTCACCCTTGTGAAGTGCGAGACCTCCGACCTGGAGGTCCCCTCGGATGCGGAGATCGTGCTGGAAGGCTACGTCGAGCCGGGCGAGCGCCGCACCGAGGGTCCGTTCGGCGACCACACCGGCTACTACAGCCTCGCGGATGAGTACCCCGTTTTCCACGTGACCTGCATGACGATGGCGAAGGATGCCATCTACCCCGCGACCATCGTCGGCAAGCCGCCGATGGAGGATTGCTACATGGCTGAGGCCACCGAGCGGCTCTTCCTCCCGATGCTGAAGCTCACGCTGCCCGAGATCGTCGACATCGATCTCCCGCTCGAGGGCATCTTCCACAATCTCGCCATCGTCTCGATCCGCAAAGCCTACCCGCTTCACGCCCGCAAGGTGATGCAGGCGCTGTGGGGCCTCGGGCAGATGATGTTCACGAAGATGATCGTCGTCGTGGATGAGTGGGTCGACGTGCACAACCTCGGCGAGGTCCTCTGGCGGCTCGGCAACAACACGGACTTCGTGCGCGACGTCCTCGCCTTCGAGGGCCCCGTCGATGCGCTCGACCACGCCGGCCCGCGCCCGCATGTGGGCGGTAAGATCGGCTTCGACGCCACGCGCAAGTGGCCGGAGGAAGGGCACGCTCGCGAGTGGCCGGCGGACATCGTGATGGGCGATGCGGTGAGGGCGAAGATCGACGCCCTCTGGTCAAGCCTCGGGATCGAGCGCTGATGCGGCCCTCCGAGCACCCGACCGGATGCACGGGCGACGAGGTGCGACGCCTCTTCGACCGCATCGCCCCGCGCTACGACTTCCTCGACCACGCACTCTCCTTCGGACAGGACTTCCGTTGGCGGAGGCTCCTGGCGGATGCGGTCCTGCGCGAACTCGCCCGAACGGTGCAACGGGGGCGTGGCTCGGAGGGGCCGCATGGGGAGGGACCCGCGGAGCGGGAGGGTCCCCAACCGGCCCACCGCACCCCCCATGCCGCCAATGCTCCACGTGCTGGCTCAGGTGCTGGGCCGGATGGGGGCCCCGTCGCTCGTTCCTCGCGACACCCCATGCGGCCCCTCCATACAGCATACGCGAGTGTCCCGGCAGACTCCGCCGCGACGGCCGACCCTCAGTTCCCCGTGATCCTCGACCTCTGTTGTGGCACCGGCGACATGACCCTCGAACTCGCGCGACCCGAGCGCGGATTCGCCTCGGTCATCGCGTGCGACTTCTCCGAGGCGATGCTTGGGCTGCTCGTGCGAAAGGTCGCGGATGCGGGCGTTCGGGCGCGCGTGCTTCCCTGCGCCGCAGACGCCCTCTGCGTCCCTTTCGGCGACGCGACGTTCGACGCGGTCACGGTCACGTTCGGCATCCGGAACCTCGCCGAGGCGGACTGGGCGCTCCGTGAGATGCGCCGGGTCCTCCGGCCGGGCGGAGTGCTCGGGGTGCTGGAGTTCCTACGGCCGCGGCGGACGGCTTGGTCGGCCGTCGGCTCGCTCTTTCGCCGCCGCGTCCTCCCGCATATGGCGGCGGCTCTCGGGGGGGCTCGGGACGCGTACCGCTACCTGCCGGAGACGATCGACGCTTTTGACGGCGCGGAGGAGTTCACCGCACGCCTCGCCCGGGCGGGCTTCGTCGTGACCGGGACGCGCGAACTCAGCTTCGGGATCGTCACCATGGTGGTGGGGATGAGAGTGTAGCCCGGCCGCCCCCCGGCCGGGGGGCGGCCGAGCGCGCGTGGGCTGCGCTCGGTTAGGGGTGGATGGATTAGCCCCCGCGAGGACTTCCCGTCACGCCTCCGAAAGCGAATCCCGTTCACACGATCGCCTCAGAAAGCGGATGCCCTTGAACGCCAAGACCGGGATTTGGATAGCCGTTACCCTCGCCGTTATCGTCGCCGGCGGGGCGGCCGGATGGGCGGTGCGTCGCGCGCGGAAGCCCGACCGCCCACCGATCGGTGGCGTCCAGCCGGACCATCTGGACGCGCTTCGCGCCGCGCGCGAGCCGCTTGGCAGAAGCGTCCGCGCAGCGATCGCGAGCCTGCGTGAGGGTGACGCCGCGGCTGCGGGCGCGGCGCTCGCCGAGGTCGAGGCGCAGGACCCGGGCAACGGATACGTCGCCTACCTCCGCATGGCGGTCGCCCTGAAGACCCCTGACTACGCGGCGGCCTCGCGGCGCCTTGCCGCGGCCGCCTCCGCCGAGCGGTGGGACCTGTACACCGACGCGGCGGGACTGCCGAACCGCACGGAGCTGAGTTGGGAAGCCAACGTCCTTCAGGATGCCGAGAGCGGCATGCGAGAGGCCGTCTTGAGCGGACAGGCCGCCGATGGGACCGAGGGGCTTGCGAGGCTGCGCCAAGCCGCTCTCGGGCTCTGCGGGGCCATCCCGCGCGACATGCTGCACCTGCGGATCGGCGCGGAGTTCCGCCGCAGCGCGTCCGAGGCGATTCGAGACCTCGCCGTCACGCGGGGCACGACCGAGCAGGCGCGGGCTTTCACCGCGATGGCCGAGTCCGACAAGGCCTGGCAAGCGCGCGTGGCGAAAGAAACGGACGCGTACATCGAGGCGCGCCCCGGCCTCGACGCGGAACTCACCGAGTCCGTCTGGCTGGAGCGCGTCGGGGGCGAGGAGGAGCTTGTGGCGAGGCTCCTGGCCGACGCGCCGGAGTAGGGGAGACGAGTGTCCCGACGCGCCGGAGACGAGGCGTCGCACCGAGAGAAGCAATCCCTGCCTCTCTGGGCGACGATCGGCATCGCGGGCCTCGTGGTTGCGGGGCTCGTCTGGTGCGGCCAGATGACCCTCCGCGCCGCTGCGGGTCCGCC
>CAZCER010000216.1:0-8069 GCA_964497385.1 uncultured Armatimonadia bacterium
ACGGTCATCACCCGCATGGACCGAGACCCGACGTTTCTGAGAGAAGTGGAACCCGAGTCCGCCGTCATCTACTACACCGGCCTCCAGGGCGGCGTCTTGCGCTGCCGGCTGGACGGTTCGAACGTTGAGACGGTGACGCGCGCGGTGACGCCGTACAGCGCCTTCGGCTACCAGCTCAGAGCGTCCGCCGACGGCGAGCGCGTGGAACTATGGTGCGGCGAGTCTTCGCTCGACAAGGACGGCGTTCTCCTTGAGAGCGATACGGGGGTGACCGTCCCCTGCGGGGCGGCGTCGGGAGAGACGCTGAGTGCGCTCGAGGCCTACCACGGCGTGGACTGGCGGCCGGAGGAGGGGCGCGAATGGCGCGTGTCCTGCATGTGGTCGCGGCTGAGTGTGCGGAGTCGAGAGACGCACGCGGGCTACAAGGCCAACTTCGGCGAGTTCCTCTACGGGCAGGTGACGTTGGACGGTTCGAGCGTCCTGCCCGATGACATCGCGGTCTTCGGCATGGGCGACGCCGTGTTCCTCCTGGACATGCACTCGCGGCGCATCGCCTACGTGACGGCCGGGAAGGCCCCATTCACCGTCCTGCGGGGTGGGACGCTCGTGGTGGAACCGGAGCGCGAGCCCAAGGAGGCGACGCGGAAGCTGCCGGAGTACCTGGAGCCGCTCGTCGAGTCGGAGGGGGCGAAGCCGCACCCGCTCCTCACGCCCCCGCCCGCCGACCCCGAGTGAGGGCCGGCGGGACGAGGGATGGGCGCTACTTGATGGCTCCGGCGTGGCGCTCGAGGATCTCGTTCATCGCCACGAGGTCGGGCTCGCCGAGGTCGGCGGCTCCGGCCTTCGCGTTCTCAACGGCCTGCTTCGCGTTCCGGGCGCCGCAGAGGGCGTGCGTGAGGCCGGGTTGGCGGACGCTCCAGGCGATCACGAGCTGCGCGATCGACAGGCCGTGGTCCTTGGCGATGGGCTCGAATTCCGCGAGCATGGCGTTCACGCGCTCGATGTTCGACTTCTCGAAGCGGGGGTTGCCGAGCCGGAGATCGTCACCGGAGAACTCGCGATCCGCGGAGACCTTGCCGGTGAGGATCCCGAGCGCGAGCGGCGAGTAGGCGAGCACCGCGATGCTTTGCTCGCGTGTGTAAGGGAGTACGGTCTCCTCGATGCCCCGGTCGAGCATGCTGTAGCGCTCCTGCGCGCTGTCGACCGGTCCGACCTTCTCGTACTCCTTGATGTTCTCGACGGAGGCGTTCGAGACGCCGATCGCGCGGATCTTGCCCTCATCCTTCAGGGCCATGAGCGCGGCCATGGTGTCCTCGCGCGGCGTCGTCTCCTCCTGCCAATGGGTCTGGTAGAGGTCGATCCGGTCGGTGCCGAGGCGCGCGAGGCTCTGCTCCAGCTCGTACCGGATGGAGTCGGGGCCCAGGTAGCGGTAGACCGTCTTGCCGGCCTTCTCGAAGAACCGGTCTCCCTTGTCGTCCCACCAGACCATCCCGCACTTGGTGGCCAGGACGACCTTGTCGCGCAGGCCCTCGAGCGCCTTGCCGACCAGGCGCTCCGACGTCTCGGGGCCGTACATCGGGGCCGTGTCGATCAGGTTGATCCCCGCGTCGACGCCGGCTCGGATCGCGTCGATCGAGTCCCGCTCGTCCGTGCCGCCCCACCAGAGGCCTCCTATGGCCCAGGTGCCAAGCCCAACCACCGACGCCTCAATGCCCGACTGCCCTAGCGGTCGTGTCCACATCGCGTCTCCTCCGTTTCGGGTCGTGTCGCACGGGATGATACACCATGGGCAAGCGCCGCGCCCGGCCGCGCTCTCCCGCACAATCAACCCCTGTACGACCTCCGCACCTCTGTGTTACGCATTAGGCATCCGGGTGTTACCAACTCGTGACAGTGAACCTTCAAGGTGAGCCCAAAGGTTGGCGCCTTTGGTTGGAGGCCGTAAGGGAAACACTGAATGGCGGGTAGGGAGTGCGCGGGATGAAGCGGTCCATCGCAGTACGTCTGATCATCGGTTTCGCGTTAGTTGTGCTGCTGTCGGCGGGGGTGCAGGGCCTCTGGACCTACCACACGGTGGCCGGGCAGGTCACCGAGTTGACTCAAGCCGACCTGGCCCACATCACGGAGGGCGTCGTCAGCCTGTGCGCCGCCCAGCAGGAACTGCTGGAGCAGAAGGTCGAGCACGACTTGAACGTCGCGCGTGAGGTCATGGCCGACTACGGCTCGGAGATCGTCGCGGGCGATCCCATCACCATGGAGGCGACCGACCAGGAGACGAAGGCCGCGCAGACCGTCAGCGTCCCTGAGTGGCGGATCGGCTCCCAACCCATCCACAACGATTTCACCATCGTGGATCGCGTCGAGGGACTGGTGGGCGGAGCCTGCACCATCTTCCAGCGGATCGAGCCCGGCATCCTTCGCATCTCGACCAATGTGGAGAAGGCAGACGGCAGTCGGGCCGTGGGAACGTACATCCCGAACTCGAGTGAGGTCACGCAGACGGTGCTCCGTGGCGAGACGTACTGCGGTCGAGCCTTCGTGGTCGACAAGTGGTACGTGACGGCGTACGAGCCGATCCGGGACGCGGACGGCGCGGTCATCGGCGCGCTCTTCGTCGGGGTTCCCCAGGAGAGCGTTGAGTCACTCCGCAACGCGATCATGAACATCAAAGTCGGCGAGACGGGCTATGTCTTCGTCCTGGACAGCACCGGCACGTACGTGATCAGCAAGGGCGGCGAGCGGGACGGCGAGGACATCTCCGGAACGCAGGACGCCGATGGGCGCTATGTCATCAAGGAGATGTGCGATCCGGAGAGCGACGCGCGGAAGACGGGTTGGATCACCTACAACTGGAAGAACAAAGGCGAGAACGAAGCTCGATCCAAGATCGCGCGGATCGTCTACTTCGAGGCGTGGGACTGGGTGATCGGCGCAGGCAGCTACACCGAGGAGTTCAACGCCCCTCTGGCCGCGATCCGGAACACCTCGTTCTGGACGGGCCTCATCATCATGGTGGTCGCCTGCGGAATCGGCACGTGGCTCTCGCTCGGGCTGCGCAGGCGCCTGAACGATGTCGTCGCGGCGGTCCGCGGCGTCGCGGAGGGCGAGGGCGACCTCACGCAGCGCCTCGACGTGAAGGGCGCCGACGAAATCGCCGAACTGGCGGGCTGGACCAACCGCTTCATCGAGAGCGTCCACACGATCGTGCGGGAGGCGCAGGCGGCCTCCGAGGCCGTCGTGAGCGCGTCGCACCAGGTTGCGCTCTCCTCGCAGGAGGCCACGACCGGCGTGGAGCAGACGGCCCGCGTCTCGAATTCCGTGGCCGAGGGCGCCACCGTGCAGGCGGAGCATCTCGCTTCGTGCGCGGAGCGGATCGCGGAGCAGGCCGAGGCCATGCGGACGGTCCGGCAGGGGCAGCAACTCGTCGGAGGGGTGATCGCGCAGACCGGTGAGGCTCTCGACGCCATGGGCGCCTCCATGACGGCGATCCAGTCCGTCGCCGCGAACGTTGGCGACGCCGCGGTTCGAGTGCGCGACCAGGCCGAGCACGGCCAGGAGGTCGCGGCGCGGACGGACTCCAGCATGCTGCGGATCCGGGAGAACGCGGAGACGGCCATGCAGCAGGTCCGCGAACTCGCCGCCAAGTCCGACGCGATCGGCGAGATGGTCGTGGTCATCAACGACGTCGCGGAGCAGACCAATCTGCTCGCTCTCAACGCGGCCATCGAGGCGGCCCGCGCCGGCGACCACGGCAAGGGCTTCGCCGTCGTCGCGGATGAGGTGCGGAAGCTCGCCGAGCGGGCGGCCCAGTCCTCGGGCCAGATCGCCGCGATCGTGCGCGACGTGCGGACGAGCATCGACAGCGTCGTGAGCCTCCAGGAGGCCGGCGGCGAAGCCGCCGCTGAAGGCGCGGAGTTCGCGCGTCGCTCGGCCGAGGGTCTCCAGGGCATCACGCAGGCGGCGGTCGAAGCGGCTGCGGGGATCGGCGAAGTGGTTGACGCGGTGCAGTCGGCGCTGAACCAGGCCGAAGCCGTCGCCGAGGGTCGCGCGAAGGCCTCGTCGGCCGCGGCGGAGGTCGAGGCGGAGGTGGAGCGCGCGGTCCTGGCGAGCGACGAGGTCCGCTCCCTGATCGACTCGGTGGCCGCGATCACCCAGGAAGCCGCCGCGGCGGCCCAGCAGGCCTCTGCCTCGGCGGAGGAGCTGTCCGCGGGGGTCGAGGAGATCGCGGCCTCGGCCCAGCAGGCGGCCGCCCAGGCGGCGACGCTCCAGGACACGGTGGGCAGGTTCCGCGTTTAGCGCGCGCTGCGCATCTGGAACTGCGACCGAGGGCGGAGGACGGCTCCCGCGAGGGGGCGTCCCCCGCCCTCTCTCTTGGCGGGGCGCCAGCCTCCCGCGGCCGCGCCGGCGCAGAAGGCGCGCCGGCCTTCGGCGGGGAATGCGCGCTGGTCACGAAACGCTCGCGACCGACGCCCGCGTGGGGCGTCGTGTCTCCCATCGTGGCAAAGCGCCACGGGGAGGGAGTCCTGCGCATGCCGCGCGGCGAGAAGGGGCCGGACTGGCGCGAGTACGTCTGGCGCGAGTGGCGTAGGACGCCCAGCCGGGAGCATGCCGCGCACCTCTTCGAACTCGTGGCCGAGGAGCCGGCGGGGCCTGCCGTGGCGAGGCAGCACACGCTCCGCGGCGTGATCGGCGGGATCGCCGCGAGCCTCGTCCCGAGCCAGATCGTGTGGCTCCTCGCGATGGGGGGCGGCTGGGCCGGCGAAGGGCCCCCCGAGCGACTGCTCCCCGCGCTCGCGCTGACGCCGCTCCTGATGCTCGCCGGCGCTCTGTTCGGGGCCGTCAGCGGCCGAGTGCTCTGGCGTCAAGGCGCGGCCCGCTGGACGTGGCGGGAGTACGTGAGCGATCTCCTCGACCCGGTGGGCGGGAGCGATCGCGATCGCCTCGCCGCCTGGCGGCGATGGGCGCGACAACCGGAGACCGCCCAGCCGCCGAAGTGGACGCGGCTCCACAAACACCTCGCCTGGCGTTGGCTCGCCTGGAGCACGGCGCTTGCGGTTCCGTTGCTGACGACCCCCTACGGCAGTCTCCTCGCCCTGTCCGTGCCCGCTGCGGCGCTCGCGATCGCCTGCTTGGCGCCGAGGGGCGAGGCGGAGCCGCACATGTACCGCCGCGCCGCCGCGTGGGCGAACGGCAAGGCGTCACTCTCCGAGGTGGAGTGGGCGATCCGCACCGCCTGCCGCGAACGGCCCGATAGAGCCGGCGTCTGGCCCGCGTGTCTCGCGCGGCTCGACCAGATCCGGTCGGGTGTGGTACCGGGAGACGAGATCCTCTCGGACTTCGGCCGACCGGAGTGGGAGCGCCGCTGGGCCGCATGGCACTACCTCGCGACGGCGGGGCTGAGCACGATTCGTCTGGTGCTTGCGTACGCGGAGAAGGACCCGTCACTCCGGGCGCACGCCGAGGGGATGGTCCGCCTGGTGTGCGAGGACACGCGGAAGGTCGTCGGCAGCCGGGCTTCTCAGCTCATCTGCGGGAAGTGCTTTGTTCACTGCGGCAAGCACCGCATCGACGTCCCCGGAGGGTCGGCGTACGACTACTATGGGTGCCGCTCCTGCGGCATGAGCCACCACCTGATCCCGAAGCCGAAGTCGCTCACTCTCGTGCTCGACGAGTCGCTCGGTCCCGACCCGGTGTGGCGAGGCTCCGAGCTGCGCGTGAACTGGCTGGCTCGGGCGCGAGCCGCCAAGTACGAGGGCACGGAACTCTATGACTTCGACCGAGTTGAGATTGTCTCCGCCACCGAGACCGATGTGGACCACTTCCTCGTGGACGTCGCGAACGACACCGACGCCGATCGCCGGAAGCGGTACGCCCAGATCCCCTGCCTGGTCGCCGCCGACTCGGGCCTGAGCGATGTGGCGATCCGTAAGCTTCGTGACGTCTTCCCGGGCCTCCGGATCGGCGCCCGACGGCCGCGCTCAGCACGGCCGATGGAGAGTGACGCCCGAGGGAAGCTCGCCGGTGACCTCGCGGCGCACGCGCCCGTCCTCGAGCCGGAACTCGACCCAGGGGACGCTCTCGGCATCCCAGTCGGCCAGGGGCAGGAGGGGCGCGCGGCAGGGCGCGCGGACGGGGCGGAGACAGGCGTAGCCCTCGACACGGTCGATTCGTAGGCCGGGCAGCGCCAGGAGCGCCCCGATCGAGGTGATTCCACGCGGGTAGTAGCAGAGGTTGTTCTCGACGTAGGTGTCGATGAAGCACTTGCCTTCGTCCCGTGTGTTCTCCTGGAGAAGGAAGGCCCAGTAGCGATCGACGTTGTCGAGGAGATCGACGCCGAGGTAGGCCCCGACGTAGTCGCGCCAGAGGTTCTGAGAGATCCAGATGTTCGACCGGTCGGCGCTCGAGTGCGTGCAGCCGTATTCGATCCTGGCGCGCTCGTTCGCGGTGACGATATCGGTCTTCATGCGTTCGGCGTCCACGGGTGGGATGTCGTTGACCATGAGCGGATAGAGGAGCGCGTTCGCGGCGTAGATGCTGTACGCGTCCCAGCCCTCGAGTTCGCCGGCCTCAAGGCTCTCGCTCGTCCACATGTCGCGCACCCCGCCGGCATCCCGGTCGATGCACACGGCGTAGTGGTCGCCGAGCCAGCCCTCGCGGTCGAGCGTTTCGCGCACGAGTAGCGCGCGCTCGGACCACTGCCTGGCGAGGGCTCCGTCGCCAACGTGCGCCGCCATGCGTGCCGCGGCGTGGAAGGCGGCGAGGCACTTCACACCGAGGTAGGTCTGCTCCCGCGCGAACTGCACGGCGGGCGAGGCGTCGTCGATCGTGTTGGCGGTGCCGTGGTTCGGGAAGCCATTGCCTGTGTCGTCCACCCGGATGAGGTACTGGACCAGGCGGCGGACGAGTTCGAAGTGCCGTCTGACGGGCGCGTCGGAGCCGGTCCAGCGCCAAAAGGCATGGAGCATCAGGATGAAGTTGGTGTTCTCCTCACACTCCATCGGGTGCGGGTAGCGCTGGCCGTTCGCCGCGAGCGCGTCGCCCATGTCGTGCGCGAGGTACCCGTCCGGGTGCTCGTGCCTCGCCCACTCGCGGAAGGTCATCTCGAGGAGTTCCGGCCACAGCGCGAAGTAGAGGAGGCCGAGGTTGTACTCGACGTCGATCGTGGAGTGGAAGACGCAGACGCCCTCCCACACGGAGAACCAGTCCGTCCCGTCGGGGCGGCGCGTCCACCATGTGTTGGCGAGGTAGCTCTGGAAGCTGTACGCAATGAGGTCGCAGTGGGTCTTCGAGAGCGATGAGTCGAGGAGGAGGGAGTCGAAGAGCCCTGTGCGGCGGCGGATGCGGTCCTCGTCCTCTTGGGCGAAGGCCGCGACCTCGTCCGCGTTCGCGAAGAACTCGCGGTACTTGAACGACATCGGGACGCCCATGTCCTGGAGCACGTCCGCGTCGGTGTGGGCGGCCCAGACGAGGCCCAAACGGCGCTCGCCCTCGGAGAGATCGAACGCGCTCCGGACGCCGTCGCCCGCCGCGCGGGCCTCGCCGCGAAGCACCGCGATGCGCTGGGTCGTGGACGCGCGTTCGGGCGTCGCTTCGCCCTCCGGAGCGTCCGAGTCAGCCCCCTCGAAGCCGACGCGGAGCGGCACGGACTCCAGGACGCGGAGACCGAGAGGGTCTGCCTCGATCGTCGCGCCGGGCGTGGAGAGAGAGAGGAAGAACTCGCCGGCTGGCGGAGCGTCGTCCGGGACGCGCTTCCAGTGGACCATCCGGCCGATGCGCGAGACCGTCACATCGACATAGAAGAACGGGGCGGTGGAGAGCTTCACGTCGCGCGGGTAGAAGGGCGAGGTGAAGCGGACCTCGAGCATCACCCCGATCTCGGCCGAGCGGGCGCGGAACGCAATGCTGGTCGCTGTGAGTTCCTGCTCGATGTACTCGAATAGGGCGCCGTCGGAGCAGAACGGGAGCACGCGTTCGTCACCGTTGTCCATCCGCACGCCAATGCGAAGATCGGCCGCGGCATCGAGGAACCGGCCGAGCGCTCCGAGGCGCACATCGCGCCTCCGCGGCCG
>CAZCER010000217.1:0-8059 GCA_964497385.1 uncultured Armatimonadia bacterium
CACTCGCCCAGCACGTCGAGGTACTCGGACGGAGGGCAGCCGGCGCGCGGGGTCGCCGTGAAGAAGGACGAGAACGGGTGCTCGAACGGCACGACGGTCGCTTCGGAGAACACCCCATCCTCGCCGATCTCCACGAGTCGGTTCTCGGACAGCCCACGACCCTCGGCGTCAGAGCCGCCCGTGTAGTAGAGCGCCAGGAGCCGTCCGTCGGGCGTCGGATGGAAGCGCGCGCGCCCGGGCGCCTCGCCCCCGAGTCCCTCGCCGCCCTCCGCAAGCGTCTTCCGCAGCACCACGTCGCCCTTGTCGATCACGGCGTACTCAAGCGCGTGCCGCTGCTTCGCCTCGGGGAAGAAGCGCTCGCGCAGCCGCTCATCGATCGCGCGCTCGGTCCACAGGACGTGTGCGCGGCCATCCGGGTCCACCCACAGGTCGCAGGGGAAGAGCCAGCCGCACGTCTCCTCGCGGCTCGCCACCTCCAACCACTCCGAAAACGGGGCGTTCGTGATGTCCGGAGTCCACGCGAAGAAGAGCCGACGGAAGTCGTAGTCCCAGTCCTGGCCGGTGAGTTCTTTCTTGTACGCGCGCCACTCCGGGTTCGGCTCGATGATGTCCGAGACCCCACAGAAGCACACGGCGCGGTCGTGGAGCGCCACGTTCGGGTAGCAGAGCCGGATCGGTTCGGGCTCCGCGTAGTCCGCCCCGAACGGCCACGCGAGTTGCCCCGCCGCGGACCACTCGCCATCGCGGTCAAGGAACGCCCACTCGGCGTGGCCGTACCCGATGTTCTGGAGGAGCACGAGTTCGCTGTTCGGGCCGTCCGCGGCGAAGCTCCGGTAGGAGTGCTCGGTGAAGGCCGGGCTGCCGGCCCATCCAGGCTGCAGAACCACCGGTTCGACATCCGGAGCGCCCGCGTCGAACGCAAGGATCCGCGGCTCTGCAGGGCCATTGTAGGCGTCCGGCTCCGTGAGTGTCGGGTTCACCGACAGGAACACCGGGCCGCCGGTGAAGCACGCGAGAGGGCTCGGCTCGCGCGTCCGGTCTTCGTCGTCGCGTCGCAAGAGCCGCCAGCCGTCCTCGTCGCGCATCCGGAGCGTCCATCGCACGTTGTTCAGCGGCTGCGCGCCCTCGATGACCTCGATGCCCGACGCGAAGACCGCTTCCCCAACCCGCACGAGGCATGTGGAGCCGGAGCACCACATCGGCCCCGAGCCGTTTGCCGCGTCCGCGTATGTGTAGACGTCCTCCTCCACCTCGACCTCGGCCATGGGCGCCGCGACCGCCGCACCGACGAGCATCAGCGCGAGTGACAGCATGGTGTCCTCCTTCGGTCGTGCCGCGATCCGCCTAGTCCGGGAACCAGGCCCTCAGGAACTCCGCCTCAGTCCCGTCGAACTCGGCCTCGGCGAGGAACTCGATCCCCTGCTGGTTCCCCCAGGAGTAGTTGATGATCAGCCGCCCTTCGAACTCACAGAAGTCGATGTCCGAGTTGTTGAGGTTCACGGCGCCCGCGATGCGCTCCCGCTGCTCCTCGGTGAGCGCCGGGTTCGCGATCCGCTTGTCGTCGTCGCACGCCACGAGCACGGGGTTCAGCGGGCTCGCCTCCCAACTCACCAGGTCGCGCGACCGCACGACGCGCTGCTCGTAACCGTTGTGCGCCTCCAGGTAGAAGTCGTAGAACCAGCCGTCGAGATAGCGGAGGCAGTGCGGGGCGGTGTAGCGGTCCTTCGCGTAGACGCACTCCGGAGGCGTGACCTCCCAGGTGCGCAGGTCGCGCGACTTCGCGAATCGCGCGGTGAACGCGACGCCGGCCTGGTCGGCCGGGAGATGGATCTCGAACATCATCACGTACTCGTCCTCGGCCTTGCAGATCGACGTGTTGCAGATGCCGAAACCCGGCAGGTCGAGCGCGTCCCAAGACTCCCACGTCTCGAGGTCCTTCGATGCGAACATGCGTACGCGCTGCCCTGTCCACTGGGCCTCGGTGCTCGTGCCCGTGACGTAGACGGTGTCGCCATCGACGAAGGCACTCCCGAAGACGTAGCCCTCAGCGAACGGCTTCGTCTTCTCGCCCGTCTCGTGGTCCACAAAGCGGAAGCAGCTCTTGTCGGTGGGGTTGTCCGCATGGCCCACGCGTACGTACTCGAAGCGATACACGCGCCCCCCGAAGACCACCGGGCTGGTCTCCACCATGTCGCAGTCGATGGTGCCGAGGCGCCGGATCATCGGGCGCCCGTCGTCTCCGATCACCGCGTTCGCCGTCCTTCCCGCCTCCTGCGCCGCAGTGCCAGTGACCGCGCACAGAACTCCGACCAACAAGCCCGGATGAAGACAGGCTCTCATCGTCGCCCTCCATTCGCCGACGGCCCTACCTTCCCCAGGCCGGCTCGCACGAGAGCCCGTCCGAGGTGAGCTGCTGGGGAGGGCTCCCGTCGAGTCCGATGCTGTAGATGTCCGACGCGTACTGCCTCCGCATGAGCCGCTCGACCTTCAGCGTCCCGCCGATGCCGGTGATCAGCGTGAAGGCGATGCGTGTGCCATCGGGCGAGAAGCTCGGGTTCAGCGCCATCTGGTTCGGCTGAACCTGTGTGAGCTGCGTCAGGCCGCTCCCGTCCACGTTCACGATGAACAGGTCGCCCGTGACGTCCTCGCTCATCATCGAGCGGCAGAACGCGAGGCGACGGCTGTCCGGCGACCACGCGATCGAGCCGCACCCCACAAGCCACGCTCGGCCCATCGTCGCGGCCGAAGGCAAGACCCGTTCCCCTTGAACCACAAGGTGCGCTTGCGGCTGGCCCGCCATCACGCTTGCGAAGTCGAGCAGCATGAGGTGCTCCATCGTCGGTTGGCCCGCGGCGCAGGCGATGAACCGCCCGTCCGGGCTGACCACCGGTCCGACCAGGCTGGAGGCTCCGAGCTGCTCGCCACCCACTACCGCGGCGGGCGCGCCCGTCGCGATGTCGTAGACGGTGATCCCGGCCGAGCCGCCCGTCCGGTCGAGGCTCCCCGTGGTCCGCGCCTCGGCGGTGACCGAGTTCACGACCGATGCCGCGACGCAGTAGCGCCCGTCCGGCGTCAGGCTGGGCTTGGACGCCAGGAACGTCGCCTCATTCAGAGCGACCTTGCCGAGGTCGGTCACCTGTCCGGCCTGCACCTGGCACGTGAAGACCCGACCAATGCTCGAGTTGACCCACATCTTCACCCATACCTGGTTGCCGGCCACGACGTGCGGGATCACGAACCGGTTCGTCTCGCGCATCAGCGCCTCGCGCACCTCCTGGCTCGCCGCGGGAGGCGCCTCGCCGGGGTGGCTGATCGCGAGCGCCCCCTGAGCCGTGATGTGAATGCCGGCGTTGGGCTGCGTCATCCCGGCCGTGTTCTGGGTGTTGTCGATGATGAGGCCCGTGACCACGCCATAGCCAGTCGGGGACTCGCCTTTGAGTTCGTTTCCGGTGATGCGGACCGCCGCGCCGCCCAAGGGGCAGACGAAGCAGTCGCTCATGAGCGCGCTCCGCTCGGCATGGAAGTCCGATGTGAACGCGAGGCGCTGGTAATCGGGACCCCAACGCGGCTCCTTCACGTTCGAGACCTCATCGCCAACAAGGAACGGCTGGGCGTCGCCGCCCTCGCCCGACATCACGAAGAGCTTCGAGATCGGCGCGGTCGTGTTGAGGCCCCCACCGGCGAGCTGAACCGGCACGAGCCGGGTGAAGACGATGTGCCCGCCGGCGGCCGGCTGGAGGTCCGTGAGAGGCACGAGGTCACCGGGGCCACCCACCGGGAGCGCGCCTCCGGGCTCGGCCGCGGCGCCGGCCGGCTCGCGCTCGAACTCGACCCCGTTCCCGTCCTCGTCGGTCACCTGGATCTTGTTGTCATCCATGACCTTCAGGCGCAGCTCGATCGTCTCGCCATCCTCGGTCGTGAGCGTCAGGAGATCGTCCTTCACTTCGTACGTTCCGGAGTAGGTCTCCACGCCTTCGGCGCTTCGGATGCTCTGTGTGAACGTGCCGTCGGCTTTGGCCTCGAACCGAACCGTCATCTGCCCGTCGCCGAAAACCCAGGCGCCCGTGATGTCCGGGGCGGCGGCGAGAGCGACCGAGGCGAGCGCCAGGAGGACAAGAGGTAGAAGCCGAGCGTGCCGCATATCCAGGATCCCCAATCGCTAGATGCGGAGCCGAGGGAACCTCCCTCGGCTCGACGGTCCGGGGCCGCGAGCGCACTCCCTCGCCGACGCCCCGATGGATGCTCTTCGGCCCGGCAGTATAGCCCGTCCGGTCAGCCTCGGGAGTAGGTGTTCTTCGAGCGTTCGAGCGGACGCGACAACGGTCGCTCCTTGCGGAAGAGACGAGACCGGGGTATCCTGTGTGCAGTTCTGCAGATCTGCAGTTCTGCATGTCTGACACACAGAACGGGGAGTGACGTCCTATGGCGGCGGAGGAGTCCATTCGGGTGAGAGCGCGAGGCGTCATCACGCTGCCGAAAGCGCTCCGCGAGCGCTTCGGGATCTCGCAGGGCAGCCTGCTCAGCGCGCGTGAGCAGGACGACGGCATTCTCATTCGCCGCATCCAGCCTCCCGCACTGACCGACGAGGAGAGGGTGCGACTCATCGAGGAGGCCAACGAGGGGTACCGCCGGATGCAGGCGGATCCTGAAGCGTGGGCGGAGCACGTTCGCGAGCGCGAGCTTTGGGACGTCACGCTCCTCGACGGACTGACCGACGATGACTAGGCCGCGCCGCGGAGAGATCTGGCAGGCGGATCTGGACCCGGTGCTCGGTCACGAGCAGGGCGGCGAGCGACCGGTGCTTGTCGTCTCACAGGATGCCCACAACGCCGGTCCGGCGGGACTCGTCACGGTTATCCCCATCACAAGCCAGTGCAAGTACCGTGTCGCCACTCACGTCGAGGTGGAGCCGACCGACGAGAGTGGGCTGCGGGCGCGGAGTCACATCCTGTGCGATGGGGTACGGTCGATCTCCGTGCTGCGCCTGATCCGGCTGAGGGGCCGGGTCGCCCCGAGTGTGATCGGGGACGTCGAGCGGGTTCTCCGCGCCCTGCTCTGGCTCTGACCGGGCCGCCCACGCGCGCCGGTCAGGAAGCCTGATCGCTCTATGCACGGTCTGCGCGGTTTGGACTACTCCTCCCGCCCTCGCACGTTCCCAAACACCGCCCTGAGCTGCCGCAGCATGTTCTCGCCCAGCTCGCACTCCGGACCCACGAGGCACTCCATGCGGGAGTACCGCTTCCGTCTGTCCCGGTCGGTGTCCGAGGTCACGTCGACCAGGAAGTGCGCCACCTCGTCGTCGGTCGCCCGCACGATCTCCACCCGGTCGAAGTCAAAGAGGTCCTGCCCCTCGAAGCCCCTCGCCCTCGCGCGCGCGAGCCAGTTGACGCGGAGGACGCCATTCCGCCTGTGCGGACGGCCGTCGTCTCCGCCGTCGAGCACCGCTACGATCGGGCCCGGCTGGTCGATGTACCGCTCGCTCTCGAAGCATGAGGGGCAGGCGTAGAAGCGCGGCGAGGAGTGCCACGACCACTGCGAGTTCAGGCCGTACCGGCACAGGCAGTCCGGGCACACATGGGACCCTTCTGCACCGCGCATCCGGCGCCGCGTCCTGCGAGCGATCTCCTCTGCGAACTCCGCCGCCTTGCGCCCGCCTACCCCGACAAGGGTCGCCGCATCGAGGAGCGGGGGGATGGCCCGCGCGCCCAGGCGGGCAAGCGCGCGGCTGGCCTCTGCACGCCGCCCCTCGGGACCGCCGAATGCCGCCACGATCAGGTCAGCGACCTCCAGGCGGCTCACGGGCGGCTCCGGTGAGCGGCTCAGCGGCTTACCCGCCCCGAGGCATTGAAGGGCTGCAGCGAGTTCGTCCTCTGGCGGCCTGGCGGGCCACCAGCCGAGCAGGCCTCGGTCGGGCGGACAGACATCCACCCCGGCGCGCAGTCCCAGGCCCTGCTTCGCGGCCTGTCGCACGGCATATAGGCCTGCCCGGAACATGCCGAATAGCCCTGCCAGCGCGAGCAGCAGCGACGCCTCGGCTTGCGCCTCTGCGCCATCAAGCAGCCACGGCACGGCCGCAGTGGCCGCGACGACGGCGAGCACGAAGACCAACCAGCCCCACTGCCGTCGAGGGTTCCATGGACGCGCGGAGAGCAGTCTCAGGGCCGACAACACCTCGCCCCAGCTCCGGCGCCGGGCGGACCAGATCCAGGCGGCGACCCAGGCAGCGGAACCCACCGCCCCGGCGGCGGCCGCGACGAGCCACAGCCCCGAACTCCCGTGCGGCGAGCCGTCGCCTCCCGTCGCTAGGGCGCCGACGTAGGCGTCCAGTGACTGGATGACACGGACGCCCAGCCAGCAGCACGCCCCGAGGCACAGCCCTACCGCCCCTGCGAACGCCGCGGCTGTCGACGCGAGCAGGCCCCGCCCCTGCGCGTTCGCCTCATTGTCCTTCAGCGCGCTGTAGATCGCTTTGGCGCGTGCCGTGTCGGTCCCGTGCAACCACTCCCGCCACAGCACGTCGCGCCACTCGTCCGGTTGGGCCGGTACCGGATCTGGCAACGGCTGTCCGCCTCGTCTGTCCATTGCGAAGCGGGCAAGATGCCCGCGCTCCATCCGGCGCGACGCGGGCAAGATGCCCGCGCTCCGTCCCGCGCCTTCGCGGAGAACGAAGGAGGCCCCTGCCGGATTCGCTCGCCCCATCCCCCGCCGCCCAGCCCGAAGGGGTCGTCTCCGTTCCGGGCGAAGACGCAGCCGCCGGCGGGCCAGGCCCGAGCCGCACGCCGCGTCAGAGATCGCGTCAGAGATGAGGTTCCCCCATGAGACATCCGGCCGCGCTTCTCGCCATCGTCGCCTTGGCCACGTTCGCGCTCGCCCGCTCCGAGCCGGCCCGCGCGCAGTCCGAGGAGCCAGCCTATCTGCACGCCTCGCCGGAAGACATGGAGTGGTGGCGCGACGCCCGCTTCGGCCTGTTCGTCCACTGGGGGCCCGTGAGCCTGAAGGGCGCCGAGATCGGCTGGTCCCGCGGAGGAGAGCGGCGGGGCACGGGCGGCACCGGGGAGATCCCCGTCACGGAGTACGACAGCCTCTACAAGCGCTTCAACCCGACCGATTTCGACGCCGACGAGTGGGTCGCCATCGCCAAGGCGGCCGGCATGAAGTACATCGTCTTCACGACGAAGCACCACGACGGCTTCTGCATGTTCCGCTCGGCTCTCACGGACCACAGCATCACGAACTCCCCCTTCGGTCGCGACGTCACCCGGGAACTCGCCGCCGCCTGCCACCGGGCCGGCATGCGCGTCGGATGGTACTACTCCCCGCCCGACTGGCATCACCCCGACTACCGCACCCCCAACCACGCGGCCTATGTCGAGTACCTCCACGGGCAGCTTCGGGAGATCTGCTCGAACTACGGGAAGATCGACATCATCTGGTTCGACGGGCTCGGAGGCACGTCCGAGGACTGGAACTCCGAGCCGCTGTTCCGGATGATCCGCGAACTCCAACCGCACGTCATCATCAACAACCGCGCCGGGCTCGCCGCGGACTTCGACACCCCCGAGCAGACCGTCGGGCGCTACCAGACCAACCGCCCGTGGGAGTCGTGCATCACCATCTGTCGCCAGTGGGCGTGGAAGCCCAACGATGACATGAAGAGCCTCGACGAGTGCATCGGGACCCTCGTGCGCTGCGCAGGAGGGGATGGCAACCTGCTGTTCAACGTCGGCCCAATGCCTACCGGCGCGATCGAGCCCCGCCAGGTTGCCCGGCTGCGTGAGATGGGCGACTGGCTAGCGAAGTACGGCCAGTCCATCTATGGCACGCGCGGGGGCCCGTTTCGCCCTGACACCTGGGGCGCGTCGACCTGCGCCGGGAACCGCATCTACATCCACATCCTGGACCCATCGGCCCGAGCCATCCGCCTCCCCGGAATCCCCGCCCGCATCGTGAGCGCGAAGCTCCTGACCGGTGGCTCCGCCCGGGTGCGCCAGACGCGAGACCGCGTCGAGATAGAGGTCGATGCGGATGCGCGCACGGGTCCGGACACGATCGTGGCTCT
>CAZCER010000218.1:0-8053 GCA_964497385.1 uncultured Armatimonadia bacterium
GGCCGAAAGCGCCTCCGCGGACCGCGCGCCGCTTCCCGCCGAGGAGCTTCTGCGCGCGCTCGAGACGTATCCGGGGCCCGGCGCGGGGCCTTACGTGGGACGGAGAGTGACGGTGAGCGGGGTCGTCCGCGACCCCGAGCGCGACTCCGCGGAAGTCCTGATCCACCGGAGGGCGGACGGCGTGGGGGTGGTCTGCGCGTTCGCCGAATGGGCGCTCGACCCGCGGACGCCGCTTCGAGATGGAGACCGTGTGGTCGTGGACGGCCGTTGCGAGGGCTATGACGCGACGACGGGCGTCCGGATGACGGAGTGTCGGTTGGCAAGCGGCAGGCGCGGTGACAAGGGAGCCATGGGGGCTCCCTGACTTGGCGTCGGGCGCGGGCAAGGGGCTCGCGGCCGGACGATGGAGGCGCAACATGAAGCTGCATGAGTACCAGTCGAAGGCGCTGTTCCGGGAGGCGGGCATCCCCGTACCGAGGGGCGAGGTCGCATCGACCGCGGACGAGGCGGCGCGTCTCGCCGAGGCGATCGGACTGCCCGCGGCGATCAAGAGCCAAGTGCTCGTCGGCGGGCGCGGGAAAGCCGGAGGCATCAGGCTCGCGGGCACGGTGGAGGAGGCTCGCGCGCACGCAGAGGCGATTCTCGGAATGGAGATCAAGGGTCTTCCGGTCCGCAAGGTGCTCGTGGAGAAGACGGCCGACATCGAGCGGGAGCTGTACCTCGCGGTCATCCTGGACCGCGCGACCCGGCGTCCGCTGCTGCTCGGTAGCGCGCTGGGCGGCGTGGACATCGAGGAGGTCGCTCGCACCCGGCCGGAGGCGATCGAGCGCGCGCCGATTGATCCGCTGTTCGGGTTCCGATCCTACACCGCGTGGCCGGCGCTCTCGCGGATGTTCGGGGACCCGGCCCTCGTCAAGCAGGCTGTCGCCATCGCGGACCGCATCTACGACATTTTCATGGCGCGGGACTGCTCGCTGGTGGAGATCAACCCGCTGATCGTCTCCAAGGCGGGCGAGGTGGTCGCGCTCGACGCCAAGGTGCTTCTCGACGACAACGCGCTCTACCGGCGCCCCGACCTGGCGGCGTTGAGGGACCTCGACGCCGAGGACCCTCGCGAGATGGACGCCAAGGCGAACGATCTGTCCTTCGTTGCGCTCGACGGGAGCATCGGCTGCATCGTGAACGGGGCGGGCCTCGCGATGGCGACGATGGACATGGTGAAGCACGCCGGCGGCGAGCCGGCGAACTTCCTGGACGTGGGAGGTTCGTCTCGGCCCGAGAAGGTGTTGGCCGCGATGCGCATCATCCTCTCGGACCCCGACGTGAGGGTCATCCTCCTGAACATCTTCGGGGGCATCACGCGCTGCGACGACATCGCGAAGGGTCTCATCGCGGCGACCGAGCAGCTCGGCGTGAAGGTCCCGATCGTGGCGCGGTTGACGGGCACCAACGAGGCGGAGGCCAAGGCGCTGCTCGCGGACACGAAGCTCTGCGCGGCGGACACGATGCGCGAGGCCGTCGAGATGGCCGTGAAGCTGGCGGAGGTGGCGTAGATGGCGATCCTGGTGGACGCGAACACGACGGTCTGTGTGCAGGGCATAACCGGCAGGGACGGGTCCTTCCACGCGCACGCCATGCGCGAGTACGGCACGCGGGTGGTCGGCGGCACCCGCCCCGGGAAGGGCGGGACGACGCACGAGGGCTTCCCGGTCTTCGACACGGTGGCGGAGTGCAAGGCCGCGGTGGGCTGCAACACGTCGGTCATCTACGTGCCGGTCGCCGGCGCTGTCGAGGCCATGTACGAAGCGATCGAGGCCGACCTCGATCTGGTGGTCTGCATCACCGAGGGTGTCCCCGCGAACGACATGATCGGGGTCGTGCGGTCTCTCGAGGGCCGGAAGACACGGCTCGTCGGTCCGAACTGCCCCGGGGTGATCAGCCCCGGCAAGGCGAAGGTCGGGATCATCCCCGGTCGGATCGCGACGCCGGGCCCGGTCGGCGTGGTGTCGCGCTCGGGCACCCTCACCTATGAGGTCATCCACTGGTTGACGCGGCTTGGCGTTGGGCAAACCACCTGCGTCGGGATCGGCGGAGACCAGGTCGCGGGAACGAACTTCCTGGAGTGCCTGGAGCTGTTCCGCGACGATCCGGAGACGGAGTACGTCGTCCTCATCGGCGAGATCGGCGGCTCGGATGAGCAGATCGCCGCCGCCTACATCCGCGATCAACTGGGGAAGCCCGCCGTCGCCTTCGTCGCCGGGCGCACCGCTCCGCCCGGCAAGCGCATGGGCCACGCCGGAGCGATCATCTCCGGCGGGGAGGGCACGGCGGCGGAGAAGGTCGCGGCGTTCGAGGCGGCCGGCGTCCCTGTCGGGAACTCGCCGCAGGAAGTCGCGGAACTGATGAAGGCGAGAGTGGACGGGTAGAGCGATCCCGCCCTATCCGTCCGAGAAGAGCGGGAGGAAGCGCGCCTGATCGGCCTCCCAGGCGATGAGGAGTTCGCCCAGAGGGAGCGCTACCGTGGCCGCGACGTCCTCGAGCAGGCGCTTCTCTTCCTCCGTCCAGTGCCGCTCGTGCGAGCACTGCTGGACGGTAAGGAGCCACGGGTGACGCCCGCCCTCTGGGTGGACAGCGATCCCGAGCACCGACCGAATCCCGAACCACGCCGCAGCCGGCGCGTCGACGAACTCCGGCTCCGTGCAGGCGGCCGTGAATGCGCCGGGGCCCCGGAGGGCTCTGGCGCTGAGGGCTCGAGACTGGGGCGTGGCATCGAGGACGACGCGGGCGCCGCCGAGCTTCTCGTAGCCGGCCCGATCCGCCCCGGCCGGAGCGGTGAAGGCGATGGCCTCGACGGAGCAGGGGTACATGAGCACGGCCCGGTCCGCGTCAAAGGCCCACCGGATCTCCTCGAGCATGCGGCTCTTGCGGCGCGTCGACACGAGCGACCCGGCGATGCGGTCGAGGGTCATCCGGTAGTGGACCTCGTACTCGGGCCGAGCCGCGAAGGGTCGCCTCTCCGCAAGCTGGCGCTCGAGAAACTCCGTGCGCGCGCGGAGCAGATCCAGCTCTTCAAGCAGATCCTCGCGACTCCGGGAATCCTCGATCACTCAGATCGCCTCCCTTCCTGGAGTTTCGACCGCGTGTCCCGCGCGAAGGGCGTCGAAGGCCTCTCGGTTTCGCGGACGAAACGAGCCGGGCGCCAGTTTAGCGCACCGCCGACGTTCATGGAACGGAGCCCATGCCATGCCCGCCCTATTGCTTGCCTTGCTCTTCGGCGCTCAGCCGACCGTGTCGCCCTCCATCGAAGCCGACGCCGAGATGCTCCTCCGGTCGCGCGACTTCTCCGCCGCTCAGTACGGCATGGCGCTCGAGGATGTCCGACGGGCCGACGGCGCCCTCACTCTCCGGACCACAGGCGCGGAGTTCCGCTTTGAGCCGCGCTCCGACCGACTGACGCTCCGACAGCGCATCGGCAAGGAGCGCCAAGTTGCCGTCGTGCGGTTCCCCGAGGGCGCTCTTGGAGGCCTGCGGGTGGTCTGGCAGGCGGACGGAGCGGCGTTCCTCGCAGCGCGCGGCGGGAAGCTCGAGATGCGCATCAACGGGGACTCACTCCTGATGCTTCGCGACGCGGACGGGCTCGCACTTGAGACGACGCTCGGCTTCCAGCCCCTCACGGCGCGCCTCTCGCGCGGGAACGCGCTTCTGCTCGACGAGTACGGAGGCATCGGCGCCTATGTCGCGACGGGAGAGGGTGAAGGCACGAGCCCCGGCGAGGGCGGCTCGCTGACGACGCACCTCGGCGCGGGCGAGATCCTGTGGCTCTCCGTCGCTCCGCCGCGCCCCTACCCGTGGGAGCAGTCGCTTAGCGACCGCGTGTGCTGGCACTGGTCGATGGAGACGGGCTACCCGACCGACGCGCAGATCGCCGAGTGGAGCCGCTACGGGAACATCCTGCTCCAGCAGGCGGAGGTGATGCTCTGGAAAGACTGGAGCCTCCGGTTCGTGCCGCGCCTCGGGCCCGAGGAGTTCGCGCGGGTGAACGCCACCTGCGAGCGCCACGGGATGCGCAACATCGTCTACACGTCGCCACTCTACTTCCTCACCGGCACCGGCCTCGAGGACAAGGCGATGAACAGCTTCGAGCACTTCGCGGAGACCGGCTTCTCGCCTGGGGACGGGCGCGGCCTGAATTGGCCGATCTTCCTGGACGAGATCCGCAAGGTCATGGACGATCTCCATCCCGACGGGCTCTACTTCGACGGCATCTACGAGAACGTCGTCCGCACCTACATCGTCACGCGGAAGGCGCGCGAGATCGTGGGCGATGAGGGCCTCCTCGAGTACCACGCGACCGGGAGCCCGCCGGGCGGCGGCGTCTACCTCCCGCAGATCGACACGTACTTCGACTTCATCCTCCGCGGCGAGGGCGTCGAGGCGTCCTACACGGACCCGGACTACCTCCGCTACTTCGTCTCGACCTACAACATCAGCAACTCGATCGGCGTGCTGTGCAACAACAACCAGTACCCGCTTGACGAGGCGTTCGTGAACGGCCTCCTCGACGACAATAGCCGCCTCCACGGGTTGCTTGGCGGACCGGACGACCAGCGCACGCAGGGGATGGAGCGCTTCTACTGGCCCGCCCTGAACGAGAGCCTCCACCCACGCGTCGAGGCCGCGACGCGCGAGCGCGAGGCCTCCAGCCCTCGCGTGTGGAAGGCCCTCCGCCAGGCCCGTGACGAGGACACCTCGCAGCTCGCGATCCTCTACCAAACGACCTTCGCGGACGGAGACTTCCGCGCGCAGGGCCAGCCGGGGCAGGCGACCGAGCAAGCCCTGCCCGAGGGATGGTCGGCATGGCTCAGCCCGCGGAGCGGGGGTGAGGTAGCCACCGGCGACGAGGGCCTCCGGATCAGCGCGCTCGGGAACACCGTGGTCGCGCTCGAGCGGGAAGTCCCGCCCGAGACGACCGCTGTCGAGTGCCGGGTCCGCGGCTCGGGCGAGTGCGGGCAGTCGTGGGGGCCGGCGCTTGCGCTTCGCGTCGGTGGCCGCGTCATCCGGCTCGGGATCCGCTCCGACGGGAAGGCCCAGGTGGATCGGTCCGGCGCGCAGACGCTCTTCGAGGGCTTCCCGCCCGGCGAGTGGTTCTGGCTGCGCATTCGGCTGAGCGCGGGCTGCGTCGTCTGCGAGACCTCGACCGACGGCCGTGAGTGGCGTCTTCTCCACGTGGAGTGGGTGGGCGACCTCGGCCGCCCCGAGAGCTTCCTGATCGGCAAGGTCCCCTACGACGGCTCGCGCACCGAGTACGCGGAACCGGGCGCGGCGGGCGGGTGTGAGATCTCCGAGGTGCGGGTGCTGGGGGCGGCGCGGTAGGTGAGCCGCTGCGCCGCGGGCGATCGGCGCTCGCCTGCGGACGCATGGGCCCCAGCCAGCCGCTCCGCCGGCCACTCGTCCGCGCCTTCCTGGATGAAGCGGCTCGAGTCTGATAATATAGCCAGCATATCCTATGATTTGCACTTGCTTTTATCGAGGAACGCGATGGCAGCGCCAGTAGCGTCAACGAGAGCGCGGAAGGTCTTCGAGGCCCACGGAGGGGTGCTGCGCACCTCGGAGGCTCTGAGGCTCGGGGTGCATCCGGCGACCCTCTACGCCATGCGCGATGCCGGGGAGATCGAGTGCGTCAGCCGCGGCCTCTACCGCCTGTCCAGCCTACCTCCCCTGTCGAACCCAGACCTCGCCACCGTTGGCCTGCGCGTCCCTCAGGGCGTGGTGTGCCTCATCTCGGCTCTCTGCTACCACGAGCTTACCACCGAGACCCCACGGCACGTTGACCTCGCGCTGCGCCGTGGGGGAACGCCGCCTCGGCTGAGCAGTCCCCCGATTCGGGTCTACTGGTTCACGGGCGAGGCGTTCAGCGCTGGAGTGGAAGTTCACGAGATCGACGAGGTACGGGTGCGCATCTACAGCCGGGAGAAGACCATCGCCGACTGCTTCAAGTACCGCAACAAGCTCGGGCTCGACACGGCTCTCGAAGCGCTGAAGCTCTACCTCCCACGACGCGACGCCAGCACCGACGCGCTGATGGAGGCGGCGGCTGTCTGTCGAGTCGCCGGCGTGATGAGACCCTACGTGGAGGCCCTCCTATGAACGAGCGCCCCATCAAGGACCTTCCCGCATCGGTGAACCGACGGCTGCTCAACCAAGCGCGCGAACAGGGGCTTGCGTTCCAGGACCTGTGCCAACGCTTCGCGATGGAACGGTTCCTCTACCGCCTGTCCGTGTCGCCACACGCTGACGGCTTCATCCTGAAGGGCGCGCTCATGCTCTTCGTGTGGTCACCAGGTTCCGCCTGAACCTCTCGCCTTCACGGATGACTTCGCCCACTCCCGCGACAAGCACGTGCAGTGGACGAGCTTCCTCCGCAAGCGCCGCGTGAGCGCCCCGGCTGACTTCGCGGAGGTGGTCGCGCAGGTCAGGGTCTTCCTTCTGCCCATCGTTGCCGCCGTCGCCTCCGACGCTTCACCTCCGGCGCGGTGGACCCCACCGGGGCCCTGGGCCTCCCAGTGAACGCTGCTGCCCGCATCGCCACCCTCGAGGCCACAGGGTTTGGACCGGAGTTCACGGAGGCCGGCCTCCCGGCAGGCTCCCGGCCCGCAGCGGTGAATAGCCTCTTGTGGAGTCAGACTCCGTTCGGACGGTAGAACCCGGAGGCCGCACGCACTGCGCGCCCGGGCTGACGGCGCGTTCTCTTGTTGTTGCGTGTCTCCTGAGCCTCGCGGCCGTGCTCTGGGTCCGCGAGATCGAACTCGTCGCTCTGCGGTGCTTGGTCACGGAATCCGCGCCCCCGATCACGGCCGTCGCCTCGCTGCTGCTTCTCGGCGGGGCGGCGGCCGTTCTTCGTCGTCGGAAGCGATGGACGAAGCTGGCTCTGACCCGCCAGGAGACGCTCACGGTGTTCGTGTTCGTCTCGGTCGCCTCGGTGATGTCCTCGGTCGGGGTGGTGCGGCTCCTCCTGCCGGCCCTCACCGTGCCGCGTTACTTCGCGACCCAGGAGAACCACTTCGCACGGATCGCCTCGAACTTTCCGCCGTGGTGGGCGCCCTCGGACGAGGCGGTGCTCGTCGGGATGTACGAGGGGAGCGACCGGCCCCGCCCCGACCTCGAGGGCCCGCCGATTCCCGTGGTCGGCCCGATCGTCGGCTACGTCCGGGGGCACGTTGCCGCAACCGCCGGCGTGCCGTGGCGAGCCTGGGCGGCTCCGCTTCTCGCCTGGTCCGGGTTCCTGATCGCCTACTTCGTGGGATCGCTCTGCGTGCTCTCCCTCCTGCGGCGTCAGTGGTGCGAGCGCGAGAGGCTCGTGTTCCCGCTATCGGACTTGCCGATCCTCATGCTCCAGGGCGGCGGCGGGCGCCCCTTCTGGCGCGACCGGGTGATGTGGCTGGGGTTCGGGCTCGCGGCGATCCACAACGTCCTGAACATGCTCCACGCCCTCTACCCCTCCGTGCCGGCTCTCGGCACGTTCTTCCCGCTCGGAGCGACTTTCTTCACCGAGCACCCGTGGACCGCGCTTGCCGGGAACAACGTGTGGTTCCGTCCGGCCACCTTCGGCCTTGCCTATTTCGTGCCGGTCGAGATCCGCATCCAGCCGCACTACCGTTGGGCGCATCTCCAGGACGACACGGTGCTGCAGGCCACCGGCGGCAGCGTCCGCCTCGACTGGGCCACGAAGTACGGCCTGCACTATTTCGCGTTCTTCTCGGGCGAGTATCAGGTGTTCAACGCCACCGATGCATCGCCGTCCTCCCGCTTCCGCACCGGCGCCGAATATCGCGGCGGCGCGGGCGTGCGCTGGACGATCACGCCCGAGCATCGCGTGACGCTCACCGCGGCCGGCATCCGCAAGGAGGCCCGCGAGGGCTTCTTCGACTACAGCGGCGCCCAGGTGGGCCTCGAACACGGCTGGCTGCTCGGTCGCGGCATGTTCCTGCTCGGCAACGTGTCGTGGGAAGGGGACTGGTACGACGAGGCCGATCCGAACATCAATACGACCAAG